>SUUR01000025.1 GCA_015062435.1 Alphaproteobacteria bacterium
TTGTTCGGACAATCTCACGAAATTTAAGAGAGATATTCCGATCAAGTCGGAATATGACAGAGAAAAACAAAGGAGCCATGAGATGAACAAATATGTTATAAGCGTATCAATACTACTTTTATCATCAACATCTTTGGCTCAGGATAGTTGCATGGTTCGTCCATCTTGTGCAGATATGGGATATACCAAATCCGCAAACGATTGTGAGGGGAAAAAAGCCATTAGCTGTCCGTTTGATACTACTCTTTTTTATTGTCCGGAATCCGGATTTAGTGAATATCCTTTAGAAACATGTCCTGATGGTGGCGTTTGCTTAGAATTAACTCAATACAAAATAGACAGTTGTCAAAACAGTTATGAACTCAGTTCCGACGGTTTAACTTGCAATGCTTGTAATTTTGCAAATTATCCTTTAAGCACTTGTGATGCTAACGGTACTTGCTCTAATTATACTTGCGGTAATGTCACTAAATATAAACTTGATAGCTGTAATTCCGGATATACGCAGAGTGGAAATACTTGTGTAAATAATAATCCCTGTGCCGGATATTATGAATGTGGTGGGGATTGGCAATATTGTGAGGGATATACTTGTTCTGCGGATTCAGATATGTGTTCTGAATATTGTGTAGATGACTACTTCCTATATGACTGCGATAGTGAATCTCTTTGCGATGATGCATGGGGCGTATATCGCAACGGATACTGTTCTGAGATGTGTGATGCTGGTGGAAGTAGTAGCGGTGGTAGTAGTAGCGGTGGTAGTAGCGGTGATTGTTCAGCATGTCTTGATATGAGTACTTGTGGTACAGGTGGTGCTTGGGATTGGGATTGCAACTGTTTCTTTTATTGTTGTGATGACTTTTGGGAAAGATGGAGTGTTGATAATTATTGTAATGGTCTTATAGATGCAGATGAGTATGACGCATGTTGGAGAAATAATGGTTCTGTGGTTGGGGCCGGTCCGGAAGTTGGTTGTATAGAATAAAATTAGTATTGGTAATAAAAAAACTCCTCAGGCTGATCTTGAGGAGTTTTTAATTATTCACCTTTTTGTTTTTCTAAGAAATGTTCAAGCCAATGGATATTGTATTGACCATCAATAAACTCGGCTTGAGAGGTTATATCTTGATGAAGAGGAATCGTGGTTTGAACACCATCTATTACAAACTCTTCTAAAGCCCGACGTAAGCGCATGAGCGAGGCATTACGAGTTTTGCCACTGACAATAAGTTTGGCTATCATGCTGTCATAAAATGGCGGAATACTATATCCTGAGTAAATTTCCGAATCTACTCTGATGCCAAGACCTCCGGGTGCATGCCATTCGGTTATTTTTCCGGGACATGGTGCAAAGGTGGTGGGATTTTCAGCGTTAATACGGCATTCAATTGCATGACCGCTAAAGGTGATATCTGATTGGGTATAGCCTAATGCGGCTCCACTGGCGATACGAATCTGTTCACGAACAATATCAATACCGGTTATAGCCTCAGTAATAGGGTGTTCTACTTGCAAACGAGTGTTCATTTCCATAAAATAAAAATGACCATCTTCAAATAAAAATTCTAGGGTGCCGGCACTGGTATAACCGATTTTTTCAATAGCTTGACGAACAATGTTTCCTATCTCGGTTCTTTGTTGTTGATTGAGTGCCGGAGATGGAGTTTCTTCAATAACTTTTTGATTCTTACGTTGAATAGAGCAGTCTCTTTCTCCTAAGTGAACAACGTTGCCATAACTGTCTGCTAAAACCTGAATTTCTATATGACGAGGTTTTTGTAAGTATTTTTCCATGTATACAACATCACTGGAAAAAGATGCTTTTGCTTCGGCTCTTGCAAGAGTATATGCTTCTTTCATTTCATCATCGTTAAAGGCAATTTTCATACCCTTACCGCCACCGCCGGCAGTGGCTTTTACTATTACAGGGTAACCGATTTTGTTACCCCATTCAATGGCATGTTCAACACTTTCAAGTGCAGGAGAACCGGGGGTAACAGGTAAGCCTGCTTCTTCGGCTACTTTGCGAGCAGTAATTTTATCTCCCATTAGGCGCATTTGTTCAGACTTTGGTCCTATGAACGTAATACCGTGTTCTTCTACCATTTCTGCAAAGTCTGCATCTTCAGATAAAAAACCAAAACCGGGGTGAATGGCATCTGCTCCGGTAATTAAGGCGGCTGAGATAATTGCAGATTTGTTTAAATAAGATTCCGATGAGCGAGCAGGGCCGATACAAACAGCTTCATCAGCTAGGCGTACGTGCATGGCAGTGGCATCTGCCTCAGAATGAACTGCAACGGTTTTTATTCCCATTTCTCTGCAAGCACGATGAATACGGAGTGCAACTTCTCCTCGATTGGCTATTAGTACTTTTTCAAACATATAATTGTCCTGTATTTATTCAATCACAACTAATGGTTCACCAAATTCAACAGGGTCACCACCTTCAACTAAAATTTTGGAAACAGTACCGCTTTTATGTGCTTTAACAGGATTAAATGTCTTCATAGCTTCTATCAGGCAGACGATGTCACCTTCTTTGATACTGTCACCAACTTTAACATAGTTTGCGGAATTGGGATCCGGTGATAAGTAAACAACACCAACCATTGGCGATTTAACGGTATTTACACTGTTGTTGTAATCTTCTTCTATTGAAGGTGTCGGTGTTGTTGCCGGAGTTTGAGTAACGGCGACAGGAGCCGGATCATGCTGTATTTGTGGTGCAACAACAGGTGCGATCGTCGATGTTTGAACTTGAATGTTACGGCTAAGAGTAATGTGACAGCTCTCATCTTCGTATTCTATGCCACTGAGATTGTTTTTATCTAAAATCTCGGCAAGTTTGCCAATAACTTTGGTGTCTAGAGATGTTGACATAGGTTATTCTCACTTTCTTTATTATTAAAAATATTTTCTATTTATTGCTACACCAAAATATGGATTAAAACAACAAAAATATGCATTTTTTGCAAAAAATAGGCTTAAAAATGCAAAAAAAACGATAAAAATGATTGATTTTCAAAAAAAATGTTTTTGACATCATCAGGGGGGTGAAAATAATAAATATCATTTTGGCACACAATTTGCATAGATGTTTGTAAACGTCTTTTTTTGAAGGATAAAACAATGGAAGTTAAAGACTTAAATAATAATGTGATGTCAATACAGTCTATGTTTGTGAAGGCTGTGGCTGATGTTGCATCCGGGCAGGCATTGGGTGGCGGTTTTGCTGAGTTGTTGGGAGGTGCCGGAGATAAAGTATCAGCAATGATAGTTAAAGATGGTTCGCAAGCATCTGATAAAGCAAGTGTTAAAGTTGCTAATGAAAGTGATTTGAACGAAAAGCCTGTTGAAGCTAAGCCTTCGGAAAGCAAAGTTGTTGAAACTGAAGAAAAAGAGGCTGTAAAAAAAGATAATAAAGAAAAAAGTGTTGTCAAAAATGAAGAAAACAAGGTTAAAACACCTGTGAAACGTAAACAAAATATAAGTGATGAAGATTGTTCCGATGTTAACATCAGTGTTGCGCAAAATACAGATGCTGTTGCAAGTGCTGAGCTTGGTGATGGCGATATGGTAATTGAAAGTGCAGATTGTGTTGAAATTGTTACGGAGCCGTTGGTTCGTCAAGATGTTGATTTAATTTCGGAAATGGTTTCTTCTGATGCTGTTGAAGCTTTGGATAATGGTGTTGAAGCGGTTTTGACAACTGATGGAAAATTAATTGTTCCGGTGAAAACGGATCTTTCTAAAATAGCTGAAATGCCGGTGGTGCAAGTTTTTGATGATGCTATAAATGAAACTATTGAAATGACCGGAGCTGAATTTGTGGCAAATCTGCAAGAGGTTGCATCTGAAGGAAATTTGTTAATGGTTAATAATCAGTCTCAAGTGGGAGTGACTGAGCTTGTACCGGTAGAGCTGAAAGAAGTAAATGATAGAGAATTCGGTTTTGTAAAGATTGATAATAGTGCAGTTTCGGATAATGAACAAGTACAAATTGATCCGATAATTGCAGAGCAAGCAAAAGTAATTGATGCAAAACTTGGAGACGATAAAAAAATTAAAATTAACGTTAATGTTAATGAGGAAAATTTTTCCTATACCGAAGACGTGAATTTGCTGCTAGATAAAGTTGCGCTTGATGATATTGTTAAATCCGCTTTGAAAGAAAAAAATATAGAAAACAACGGTAGTAATACAGTTGTACAAAACGGAATACAACAAAATTTTTTAGCTATCAATAATCAAGGAAATGGAATTGCTATGCCGATAGCAACGATGTCTGTCGGAAATGTTGTTCAGAGTGGAGCGGATAGTGTACAATCTTTGGCTGTCGATGGTGTATCTTCTGTAAGCAATACTTCAACCGGTGTTTTGAGTAATGTAGGTATGGTAAATGCAGAACATAAGGCAGAAGGTAGCGTAAAGACTTTTGATAACGCCACTAAAGATATTTATAAAGGTATGAGTAAAGAAGTTGTTGAGCAAGTTAAGGTAAATATTACCAAATCTGCCGTTAAAGGAGTGGATAAGATAGATGTTCAATTAAAACCGCAAGATTTGGGTAATATTGAAATTAAATTGCAAATAACCAAAGATGGTAAATTACAAGCTCATATTATAGCCTCTAAAGCAGAGACAATGGATATGCTTCAGCGTGAGGTGCAGGATTTGGAGCATGCTTTTAATGAGGCCGGTTTTGATACTGATAGTAGTTCTTTCAGCTTTAGTTTTAAAGGTGATGAAAGTGGAAATGAACAGCGTAGAAATGCAGAATTACGCAGTTTTATAGGTAATGTTTTAGAACAAGACTCTGATGAAATTTTGGGCGGAAATGACAATCTTCAAAATTGGAATCCGACTCAAGGATTGAATATTAGAGTTTAGAACCAGAAAGGAGAAGTGAGATGACAGATATCAGTGCTCTTACCAATACCGTTCAAGCAGGAATAACCCAGACTGCAAGCAGTAGTCAGACGTTATCTGCTGATATGAACACCTTTTTAACATTATTAACAACTCAATTAAAATATCAAGATCCGATGGATCCAATGGATACTGCCGAGTTTACTAATCAGTTGGTGCAATATTCAAGTGTTGAACAAGCTATTCAGACAAACTCAAAGTTGGATACATTGTTGAACTTAACAATATCTAATTTGGGGGCTCAGGCAATATCGTATATCGGAAAAACAGCACAAGTTTTGGGTGATGTTATGCCTTTGGAAGGCGGAAAAGCAAAAGCAACATATACTTTAAGTAAAGACGTTCTTTCGACAACTATTACCGTGAAAGATATGAGCGGAAAAGTTGTGTATACCGAAGAAGGAAATGTAATCAGCGGAACTCATGAATTTGTGTGGAATGGTAAAGATAGCAACGGTAATCAGTTGGAAGACGGTGCTTATCAGATTATTGTTAGCCCGAAAGTCGGTAACGGCGATGCTTCTGCAAGTGTAACAACAACCGTGTTCGGAAGAGTTAGCGGTGTGGCCAGTGATGATAATGGTGTTTATATCGGACTGGGCGATGCCGTAACTGCTAATTTGAGCGATATTCTTACGATGCGTGATGATAAATATTTTAATAATATAAATACCGGTGAGGGTGATGCCGGTGAGAATAAAGACACCACCCTAACCGTATAATTATTGAAGTTTTAGGAGAAAAAAAATGAGTATTTTTGGTGCAATGCAATCAGGAATTTCAGGTTTGGCTGCTCAGTCTACCGCAATGGGAGCTATTTCTGATAATATTTCCAATGTTAATACCATAGGATATAAAAATAATTCAGTTGCTTTTTCTACTTTGGTGACAAAGCAAGCATCTACAAATCATTATTCACCGGGGGGTGTACAACCGGTTTCAAAACAGTCTGTCAATGCTCAAGGACTATTGGCGTCCAATGCATCAAGTACAGCTTTGGCTGTTAGCGGAAACGGATATTTTGTGGTTAATACGGCAGCTAATCCGGGTGAGAGTGATACATGGGCTTTTACTCGTGCCGGTGATTTTGATATTGATAACAGGGGCTATTTGGTAAATAGCGGTGGTTTCTATTTACAAGGATGGTCTTTATTGCCTTGGGATGGAAATTCTAATGCAACTGTTGTTAACTATAATGGTATTAATTATATGAAGGCATATTATAATGCTCAGGGTGATACTATTTATATTAATGACAATATTGTTGATTCACGAAATTTGCAACCGGTTAATTTATCTACAATCGGCGGTTCCGCAGCAGCTACACAACAAATAAGTTATGGTGCTAATTTACCATCAGGAGATCCTATTTTCAGCAATGCAAATCCGACGGCAGGCGGAAAACATTCTATAAATGCGTTAATTTATGATAGTTTGGGTAATGCAAGTAATTTAAATCTGACTTATACCAAGCAGACTTCAAATACATGGGGAATGGCGGCTTCTATTCCTGTCGGAGCTGCATCGGTTACGTTAACAGGTACAAAAGAAAATGCGGCAGATCCAAGTCCTGATGTGTATTTTGCTGCCGGACAAATGGAATTTACTTCTATTCCAGATACCGGTTCAATAATTTCTATTACTGATGAGCAAACAGGACAAACATTTAATTTTGAATTTACAAAGAATCCGGCAACAGTTGCAACAGGAAATATTGCAGTTGATATTTCTAAAGGTGTGGTTTCTACAAATGACTTAACAGACAGATTTGTCAATGTTATCAGAGCAAATATGCCGGGAGCCGGACGTTTTAGCGCTGATGCTAATCGAGTATATGTTGAACAATCAATCGGAGGCGGTGCTTTATCTATTAATACCAGCAAAACATTGGCTTGTGTACAATCTGCAGTTAATCCTGATGAAACAGGTGTTCCTACCGGTGTGTTTAGAGTTGAAGCTATTGATGATGAGCTTAAAAATACGGCTACACTAAGTTTTACATCTAATACTTTAGCAAATTATATCGGTAAAACTTTTGAAGTTGATAATAAAGTGTATACCTTTGTTAATGCCGATCCGGCAGATGATTTTCAAATTGATTTACGTGAGGCTATGATTGATGCTGACGGAGATTCAAATTTGGATACTTTCAGCTTGGTTGAATTGGCCAGTCGAGTAGCAACCGCAATTCGTTCTAATATTTCTGAACCGGAACGTATCAGCTCAAGCGGATCTTCTGTTCAGTTCATTCCGACATCAACCGGTCCGGATTTGCAAATAGATTTCAGAGGTATAAACGGACTCGCAAAAGGTGAAGGAAGAAATGGCGATAGTTCTGATTTTGTAGACCTGACAACTACGGAAATAACATTGAAAAACAGTTTTAAGGTTAATAATACCGAAATTGAAGCAGGTGCTATTGTTCCGGCTGTTAAGTTCAATTCTGACGGTACTCCTCAATACTATTATGTAAATTCAATGGAAATTGAGTGGGCAAACGGAGCCAGAAATATGAATGGTGATTATGGAGAAGGAACACCGATTGCTCTGCAGATGGGTAATATCGGTACTAATGACGGATTGACCAGTTTGGCCGGAAACTTTAATACTAACTATATTAATCAAGATGGTGCAAAATTTGGTAGTTATGCCGGTGTTAGTGTTGATGAAAACGGGGTGGTTACAGCTCTTTATGATAATGGTGAGACTCGTCCGATTGCAATTTTACCTTTGGCAACATTTTCTAATCCGAATGGAATGGGGGCATTAACTGGTAATGCTTGGATTGAAACAGATTATTCCGGTCAGGCTTTGTTGAAAATGGCTAATACAAACGGAGCAGGCAAGGTTGAGGCAAATTCTTTAGAACAATCTACTGTGGATTTGGCAACGGAATTTTCTAATATGATCGTAACACAACGAGCTTATTCTGCTGCGACAAAAATCATTACAACAGCAGACGAGATGTTAGATGAACTTACCAGAATGACATAGTTTATGTTTTGAATTTAGTTGATTTTTCCTAAAACTCACTCCTTTATCACAGAATGTGGTGAAGGAGTGTTCTTCTGTTGATATCTTGATTTATATATTCACTTAATAAAATTTTTAAGTTAAATCATAAATAAATGGGGAAAATTTTGCCTACCTAATTTATTTATGATTATGTCGGCTTAATTTATTTATTTTGCTACGGATTGGGGAATCTAGTGAGTAATATATTACAGACTATCAAAAATATGTCGTCAGGACGTTTGGTTTCTATTGCGGCAATAATTATATTTTTATTCAGTTTTTTTATTTATCTCGGTGTGCAGATGAATACTACCGAGTATGGCGTTCTTTATACAGATTTGGAATTGGAAGATGCCAAACAAATTGTGGCTCGTCTGGATACAGAAAATGTAAAATATAAACTAACCAAAAACGGAACGGAAATTATGGTTCCGATAGATGATGTTAATCGGATGCGTGTTAATACGGCAGAGTTGGCTTTGGCTTCAAAAGGAGCTAATGTCGGTTATGAAGTATTTGATAACACTGATGCGTTGGGGTCTACCAATTTTGTACAAAATGTAAACTTGATCAGAGCTTTGGAAGGTGAACTTGCCAGAACAATTCGTTCGGTTGATAATATTAAGTCAGCCAGAGTTCATTTGGTGATGCCAAAAAGAGAAATGTTTTCTCGTGAAGAACAAATACCTACGGCATCTGTGGTTATTAAAACCAGAGATGGAGATTTGGATATGGCTGCTGTGCAATCTATTCAGAAACTGGTTGCAGCTGCAGTACCTAAGCTTGATGTTAAGAATGTATCTATTGTTGACGCAGCCGGTAATTTGTTAACCGGATTTGATGAAGAAGAAAAAATAAATTTACGTAATACAAATAATGAGCTTATGCGTTTGGAACAAGAACGTAAATTGGCTGCAAAAGTAGTTGATCTGCTTGAAAAAAGTGTCGGAGAGGGACATGCTCAGGCTCAAGTTACCATAGAGATGGATTTTGATGAAGTGGTAACAAATGAGGAAATATATGATCCGGACAGTCAAGTGGTTCGTTCTCAAGCTACGGTTAGTGAAGAAGGTGTTTCAGGAGATAAATCACAACCTGTGACTGTGGCTCAGAATATTCCAAATGGTGATTCAGCTCTTGCAAATTCCGGTATTTTTGAGCAGAAGTCTAAAGTTGAAGAGACTATTAATTATGAAATATCTAAAGTAATACGTAATAAAGTAAAAAATACAGGAACTTTAAAACGTTTGACAGTGGCCGTGATGGTTGATGGTGTTTATGAAAAGAATGCTGATGGTCAAATGGAATATCGCCCCAGAACAGAAGAAGAAATGGAACAAATTACGGCGCTGGTTAAATCTGCTGTCGGTTATGATGCGAATCGTGGTGATTTGGTTGATGTTGAAAATTTACGTTTTGCTCAATTTGCCGAACAGCTTAATGAAACTTCGGAAATATTGTATCTTGGGTTTACCAAAGATGAGCTGTTGCGAATCGCTGAAGGATTGGGTGTTGCAATAGTTGCGGTATTGGTTATATTATTAGTTATTCGTCCACTGATAAATAATGCGTTTGAGCCCGCTGCTACGGCTGCTGCAGAAAAATTGTTAGCTAAGAATTCTGATGATGATAATCTGTTGTTGTCTAATTTCTTAAATACAGATGATGATGGTACAGATGAATTGATTAATCTTAATAAGGTTGACGGTCGTATTAAAGTTTCTTCTTTGAAAAAGCTTAATAACCTTATTGAAAAGAATCCTGAAACTGCGGTTAATGTTATCAGATCTTGGCTTTATAATAATGATTAGAGAGAATGATGATGAAACAAAATGTTATTGATGATTATAATGTATTGTCCGGTCAGCAAAAAGCTGCAGTATTAATGTTGTCTTTAGATGAAGAAAGATCGTCGGCATTATTCTCTATGATGGATGATGAAGAAATTAAAGAATTATCCGTGATTATGGCAAGTTTGGGGAAAGTTAATTCAAATGTGGTGGAACAATTGTTGTTAGAATTTAACGACAAAATGTCTAATAATGATAATCTTATAGGTACATATGAAAGTACCGAACGTTTGTTGGCAAAAGCTTTGGATAAAGACAGAGTATCTGTTATTATGGAAGAAATAAGAGGGCCAGCCGGACGTACAATGTGGGATAAGTTAGGCAATGTAAATGAACATGTGTTGGCAAACTATCTTAAAAATGAATATCCTCAAACAATTGCGGTAATTTTATCTAAAATTAAAGCTGAACATGCAGCTAAGGTTATCGCTCTGTTTCCTGAAAATTTTGCAATGGAAATTGTTATGCGTATGTTGCGCATGGATAATGTGCAAAAAGAGATATTAGACGGATTGGAAAAAACATTACGTAAAGAGTTTATGAGTAATTTGTCAAAATCTACTCGTCGTGATTCTCATGAATTGATAGCAGATATCTTTAATTCGTTAGATAGAAACACCGAAAGCAGATTTATGGAAGCTTTGGAAGAACGTAATCGTGAAAGTGCAGATAGAGTTAAGTCTTTGATGTTTACCTTTGAAGATCTTATCAGAATCGATAATCAAGGTATTCAAACATTGTTGCGCAGTATTGATAAAGATAAGTTGGCAATTGCTTTGAAAGGTGCTTCAGATACAATTAAAGAATTGTTCTTTAATAATATGTCAACTCGTGCCGGGAAAATTATTAAAGAAGATATGGATGCAATGGGGCCTGTTCGACTACGAGATGTGGAAGAAGCTCAACAATATATTGTTGCTTCAGCTAAGGAATTGGCAAGCAATGGTGAAATTGTGATGAGTGAAGGTAAAGACAGTGATGAATTAATTTATTAATATAAAGGTGAGTTGGGTGGCTGAATATCAAAAGTTTATGTTTGATAATTTTGTGATAGAATGCGATGAGGAAAAATGTATCGCAGAGCCAGTCAGTGTGCCTGAAGATGATGTTATTATCAATTTGGAAGAAGATATAGTTGAAGAAAACAATAATGATTTTGAGGATCAGAATATATCTACTGAAAATGAATTGATAAGTAATGATGTGAAAGAAGAAATTCCTGTTGTTCCGTCTTTTTCTCAAGAAGATATTGATGCAGCTGTTCTTGCTGCTGAAGAAAGAGGATATATCAGAGGAAAAGATGAAGCTATATCTGAAAATGAACAAAAAAAACAAGAAATACTATTGAAAATTGAAGAAAGTTTGAAAAATCTGCTTGCCGGACAAGAGGAAAATTTTAATATAGCTGAAAAATCTGCCGGTGATATGGCGATAACGGCTATTGAAAAAATATTGCCGACATTGGAGCGTGGGATTGCTAAAAAAGAAGTAGAAGTATTTTTGAAAGATAATTTTGAAAAGTTTAAGATTGAAACTAATTTATCTTTTGAATTTCATCCTGATATGGTAGCAGAAATAGCTCCCGTTCTTTCGAAATTGGCCGCAAAGCATGATTTTGAAGGAAAAATCGCTGTTCACAAAGATGTTGATTTGGGAGTAAGTGATTGTAGGGTAGAATGGAAAAACGGCGGAGCAGAAAGGAAAGTATCTGCAATAATTGATAAGGTAAAAAATATAATTGAGCAATAAAAGAGAGGGAAAATGGATAATAATTTAGAACTAGATGAAATGAACGAAAGTCAGGTTCTTGATGATGAGCCTATCTTACGTAAAGATAGCGGAATGGAAGATTTTGATATTCCGACATCTACCAGTGATTTGGAGGCTGTTTATAATATTCCGGTAAAAGTTTCTGCAATATTAGGTAAAACAAATATGACGGTGAGCCAGTTGATGAAACTTAATAAAGGAGCTATTATTGAACTGGATAGAAAAGTCGGTGAAGCCATAGATATTTACGTTAATAATAATTTGGTGGCCAGAGGTGAAGTTGTGGTGGTTGATGATAAATTGGGAATTACCATGACAGAGATTGTTAAGGCTACAACTAAATAAGGTAAGGCGTTAAAAAATGGAAATTTTGATTGTCGGAACGTTAAACGGACAAATCGGAGCAGCCAGTAAAATTGCTATTGCTCAAGGAGGACAAGTATCTTTGGCTGATAACGAAGATAAGGCTTTGGATATTTTACGTGCCGGCAAGACTGTTGAATTGGTTATGATAGATGTAAAGCTTGATATTGCAAGATTTATATCTGCTTTGGAAAGTGAACGTATAAATGTATTGGTAGTGGCATGTGGTGTGGCTAATGATACATCACTGGCGGTTAAAGCTATTAAAGCCGGTGCTAAAGAATATATACCTCTACCTCCGGATCCGGAATTAATCGGAGCGGTATTAGCTGCGGCTACAAGAGATAATCATGCACTTATTTATGGTGATAAAAAAACTGAAGCAATATTAAAAGTAGCCAAACAAGTGGCACCGTCAGAAGCAAGCGTTTTGTTGACCGGTAGTTCCGGTACAGGTAAAGAAATATTTTCTCGTTTTATTCATGATAATTCAAAGAGAGCTAATAAGCGATTTGTTGCCGTAAACTGTGCAGCTATTCCGGAAACATTGTTGGAATCAGAACTTTTCGGATATGAAAAAGGTGCTTTTACCGGTGCGGTAGCAAGAAGAATCGGCAAGTTTGAAGAGGCATCTGATGGGACATTGTTATTAGATGAAATATCAGAAATGGATATCGGTATTCAAGCAAAATTGTTGCGAGCCATTCAAGAAAAAGAAATTGACAGAATAGGGGGGAAAGCTCCTATAAAGGTAAATACCAGAATTATTGCAACATCAAACAGAAATTTGATGGCTGCAGTAGAAAACGGTACATTCAGGCAAGATTTGTATTACCGATTAAATGTGATAAATATTAATATTCCTGATCTGAAAGACAGAACCGGTGATATTATTGTTTTGGCAAAGCATTTTATTAAAAAATATTCAGAACTTAATGAATTACCGATGAAAGACTTATCAGCAGATGCTGAAAAAGCAATATTGTCATATGACTGGCCGGGAAATGTGCGTGAGTTAGAAAATACGATGCATCGAGCTGTTTTGTTATCTGTCGGTGAGGAAATAACTGTTGATGCAGTGATGTTACCTCAAGAGGAAAATAAAGAGGAAAATAATTCTTCCGGTGTTGGACAAACAGTGGCCGGTATGGAAAGGAAACTTATTATTGATACTCTAAAACATACGTTGGGAAACAGAACTTCTGCCGCAAATATTTTAGGAATATCTATAAGAACTTTGCGTAATAAATTAAAGCAATATCAAGATGAGGGATTTGATATTCCTCCTGCAACATTGGGGTAGTGATAAATGCCTAATCCGGTATCAAATATGTTTGGAAAATCTTTGAAAGATATGATTGTCGGCTCAACAAAGCGAGGTGATTTGCTGTTTGCCGTTGCAATAATTTTGATGTTGGTAATTTTAATCATGCCTATGCCGGCGTGGCTTTTAGATGTGTCTTTGGCGTTTTCAATAACAATGTCATGTTTAGTGTTGATGATGGCAATATTTATTGAAAAACCAATAGAATTTAGTGCTTTTCCTTTAGTATTGTTGATTACAACCATGTATAGGTTAGCCTTGAATTTGGCATCAACGAGATTGATCCTTTCTCGCGGTTATTTGGGGCCTGATGCTGCCGGTGAAGTTATTAAAGCTTTTGGCGGATTTATTATGGGAAATAACTTCGTTATCGGTGTGATTGTATTTGCAATTTTGGTGTTAGTAAACTTTGTGGTAATTACAAAAGGTTCCGGACGTATTGCCGAAGTGGCAGCTCGTTTTGCTTTAGATGCAATGCCAGGTAAACAAATGGCGATAGATGCTGATTTATCTTCAGGTTTGATTACTGAAGATGATGCCAGAAAAAGAAGAGACGATTTATCTAAAGAAAGTTCTTTTTACGGGGCTATGGATGGTGCATCTAAGTTTGTAAGAGGAGATGCAATAGCCGGATTATTGATTACTTTTATTAATATTGTTGCCGGTATTATTATAGGAATGGTACAAAATGATATGGGATTTGCTGATGCCGGTGAAACGTATACCAGATTGACTGTCGGTGATGGGTTAGTAAGCCAAGTTCCGGCTTTAATAGTTTCTGTGGCTGCCGGTATTTTGGTTTCTAAGGCCGGTCTTACCGATTCAACAGATAAGGTGTTGTTTGATCAGGTTGCAAATTATCCAAAAGCTTTGGGGATGAGTGCTTTTTTGGCTGTGGCACTTGGGATTATTCCCGGTACTCCGGCAATACCATTTTTTATTTTGGCTATTTTAACCGGTTCTACGGCTTATTATTTGGATAAAAAACAAAAAGAAGCGATGGCTCAAGCTCAAGCTGTAATGGAACAAGAGCAAAAGCAAGGGCGTTTGGCTAAAGCGGCAGATGAGCCTATTGCCAATGCGTTGCGAGTGGATCTTATTCGTTTGGAAATAGGTTATGGTTTATTACCGCTGATTAATGAGGATACAAACAGAAAGTTGACGGATCAGATAAAGGCTTTACGAAGAGCGTTGGCTTCAGAGTTGGGTTTTGTTATGCCTTCTATTCGAATACAAGATAATATGCAATTAGAAGCAAATGAATACAATATATATATAAAAGAAGTAAAGTCAGGAAAAGGTGAACTCAGACCAACTCAGTTGTTGGTAATGGATCCTAGAGGAGAAACAATTACATTGCCGGGAGAAAATACTCTTGAACCGACATTCGGATTAAAAGCGATGTGGGTAGATCCGTCATATCGAGAAGAGGCTATGTTTAGAGGGTATACGGTAGTTGATCCTGCTACTGTGGTAACAACCCATATTACAGAGTTAGTTAAAGATAATATGCCGGAACTATTGTCTTATGCAGAAACTCAAAAATTGTTAGATGAGTTAGATAAAGAACATCAAAAACTGGTTAAAGAGCTGATACCTAATAAGATAAGTTTGGGGGCTCTTCAAAGAGTATTACAGAATTTGTTGCAAGAGAGAGTTTCTATCAGAGATCTACCTACTATTTTGGAAGGAATTTCCGAAGCGATTACATCAACACATAGTTTGATGATGATTACCGAACATGTTAGAACAAGGCTTAGCAGACAGTTATCAAATGTTTATGCTAATGAATTTGGAGTTATTCCTTTGGTTACATTGTCTCCGGAATGGGAACAAGCTTTTGCGGAGGCAATTATCGGAGAAGGTGATGACAGACAACTGGCAATGGCTCCTTCTAATTTGCAGAATTTTATTAATAAGGTAAGAATGGTTCTTGAGGAATTAGCCGTTAAAGGTGAAAGTGCCGTATTACTGACCAGTCCAGCGATAAGGCCGTTTGTTCGCTCAATTATAGAGAGGTTTAGGCCGATGACAGTTGTTATGTCTCAAAATGAAATACATCCTAAAGCTAAGATTAAAACCGTAGGGCAAATTTAATTTGATGTTAAAAGAGGGAAATATGGTGAAAATTTTGACCGAATCCTCTAGTGATTATAATAACAATTTTATACAATTACCTCGTAAAGGAGATAATATTGTTGCAATTGCTTCCGGAAAAAACGGTGTGGGAAGAACGTGGTTTGCAATTGCTTTGACACATGCTATAAGTTTATGTCGGAAAAAAGTTTTATTATTTGATGCCGATTGCGGAATGGATAATATCAATACGCAATTGGGATTGAGTGAAAATGATGGATTAGAAAGTGCCATAAACGGAAAAAAGTGTCTTAATCAAGTGGTGGAAAATTATGATAAAGGGCATTTTGATGTTATCAGTAGAAAATATGATGATGAAAGATTATCTAATGTTCCGGTAGGAAGATTGCAAATATTGGGAGATGATCTTTGTATTTTAGCTGATAATTATGATAAAGTTGTATTGGATATTAGTGCCGGAATAGAAAAAGATGTAAGAATCCTGTCAGGAATGGCTAAAAACATTATAGTGTTGTGTACTCCGGAACCATCTTCATTGGTTGAAGCATATAAATATATAAAAATAATGTTTGAACAATATTCTAAAAATGAGTTTTTAATTGTAATAAATCAGGTTAATTCTCTTCAGGAAGGTGAAAGAATATATGAATTATTACAAAAAGCATGTGATGATTTTTTGAATGTAAGTATTAAATTATTGGGAAGCGTCAGAAGAGATACCAGAGTTAGAGATGCAATCAGAAATAAAGTTTCGGTTATCAGTCGATATCCAACAGCAGAAGTCTCGGAAGATGTTTGGATGATTGCAAAAAAGTTGGTGGAAAATGAATGATATTTTGATTGCAACTTTAGCAGACAGAATCGATATTTTAACGAATGCAAAACCGATTGTTTTGGAGCTTACGGATTTGTCTCAAAACTTGAAGTCGGGAATGCTTTTTACACTGCAAAATTTTACAATTTCAGATAGTGTTAACAATAATGGGTTGCTTAAGCTTAATGTTAAAACACAAAAAGGTGAAAATTTAGTAATAAATGTTAAAATTGATAATCCTTCAAAAACAGAAACTTTGCTACAAAATATTCAGCATTTTGAAGTGAAATCAGCACCAAACGGTAAGTTGTATTTGTATCCGGTAAAGAATATTTTACCAACCATAAAAGAAACTAGTGTTTCTGCTTTTGAGAATATTATCACTGATGAAGAAAATTTACCGATAAAAATAGCAACAAAACCGGTTAAACTCGATATGCAACCTGTAAAGTTGGCTAACCTTATAGATAATATAGCAAACGAGCTAAAATTACCGACTGTATTAAAAAAAGAAATACATGATCTTTTTTCTAAAGCAGAAGTGTATTCAACATTGAAAGAAATCAATACAGATGAAAAAATGGTAAATCAGATTATAGAGCCAATAAAAAATGTTATAAAACAAATGCCTGAGTATATCGATAAACCTAAAGAGATGTTTAAGGTGCAACAAGAGTTGATTACAGAGGTTAAAAATCTGACAGGCAAAATTTTTGAGGCACAAGTTGCTGAAAATAAAAATTATCCGGAAAAATTAGTATTAGAATCTTCTTTAGGAAAATTAGTGGGTGAAGGTAAGTTAAAATTACCGGTAAAACAATCAGTGTCGGTTGAAATCATAAAGGTGAATATGGAACCACAACGAGAATTATTACCTTTGGTAAAAAATATTACCGATAAATTAACTGAAATTTGGCCTAAAGAAGTAAAATTTTCATATGATCCGGAAATAATAATAAAATTGTCTGATGATAAAAGTGATTTGGGTAGAAATTTTGCCAAGTTATTTAAGGGTTTGATGAATATGGTTGATGCACCCGAAAGAACAGTTGCTTTGTTGCAAAAAATACCCGGAATGAAAGCTGATGTTTTGGAAAATATATTTAATTATTATAAAGCAGTGGAAAAAAAAGATATATCTCTTTGGTTGGGTGAAAAACAATATCAAGATTTAACAGATACCAAGCAAGGAAAGGAAACAGTTAAGCAAATCGAGCAAGTGTTTGTTAATGCGATGAAAGATACACCATTGTGGAAAGTAGTTGATATTCCGTTTTTTGATGGAAAAGAAATGTTTATTTGGAAACTTATGGTTAAAAAAAATAATGATGAAAAATCTAAAAACCATATCAAAAATAAAGATCAACGTTTTATTTTGGATACGGAATTTTCGGTGTTGGGTAAATTCCAGTTTGACGGTTATGCTTCTGTAAAGGAACGTAAGTTTGATTTGATTATCAGAACCTCAAAAATGCATGATAATGATTTTTGTTTAAGAATAATGAATTTATTTAAGAAATCTTTACATGATGTCAGTTATAGTGGAGCTATTAGGATAAATCAAAAGGAAATTTTTGTGCATTGTTTTGATGGTGATGAGGTGTCTAAAAATGGAGTTTATATTTAATGAATGCTGATGCTTTGGGATACTATGCAATATTAGAAGTTTCTGAAAATGCTGATATTGAATTAATAAAAAATAAATATAGAGATTTAGCAAAATTTTGGCATCCAGACAAAAATTCAAGTGAAAATGCAATGGAAAAATTTCAGAAAATATCAGAAGCATGGAATGTGCTTTCAGATAGCAATAAACGTGAAATTTATGATTTATTATCAGAGGTGTATCAAAAACATAACTATCCTGATATTGATAATATGATATTGTATGGTGGTGATAATGAAAATATAAAAGCTTTGATGTTATATAAAACCAAAGCATGGTTGTGGAATTATAAAATAGAGCAAGAACTCGTTGTTTGCGGATATAAACAAGCAATGGTAAAACATATGAAAAATGCATTGTTAAATTGGGGGTGCGGTTGGTGGCATGTAAAAGCGTTTTTCAAAAACATAAAAGTAATTATAAAAAATTGGAAAGAGCCAATATCTGTACCCGAAACACGAAGAATTTTAGTACATAACTTGGTGTGTTATAAACAAGCAAATAATATATCTAAAATGCAACGTACAGCTTGGCAAGCAATGGATTATGCTGAAGACAGGTTAAAATACAAATTAAAAAAATTTATAAAATCCACAGACCATAATAGTAATAGTTTAAGTGATTGGAAAGTAACAAATTTGCGTTTAGTTCAATTAGTTATGCCTTTGCTACTTATTTTACTGTTTTTAATGCCGTTGAGTTCAAAATATGTTTCAGAAGCAGAACTTTGGAAGTGGTTTAGTGATAATAAAGAAATTAAGTATTATCAAGAAGTAAAGTTTATTACCGGTGAAAGAGGTGTTGATGATGTTGTCGTCGGTAAAGTTTTGAGTATTCCGGTAGATAAAAAAGATGTTTCTCGGTTATATCATTTGCAAAAACATGATAAAGTTATGTATGGACCGGGTGAAGACTTTGATGTATTAAAAGAACTTGATGCTCGGACAACCGTCAGATTGACCGGAGTAACTCCAGATAATGTATGGTCAAGAATTATGATAGATAATGGCGAAATGGGATTTGTTCGTACAGAAAATATTACATCGGGAATAGGAAAAGAAATTCCTTACGGAAGTCAAATTTTTCAGCGATAATATATAGCCAAAAGTTAGTTTTTTTAATTTTTTTTGATGGTGAAAATAACACTTTGCATGGTATGTGTTTGTTTTTGCTGTTTTTTTATTTTTAGAAAGTGTACGATTTTTTTTACCACCAAAAACAGAAAAATACCTAATTGTTATTTTTAATATAAGTTGTAAATTTATAAGTGTTAACGAGCTAGATTTAATATATACAATTAGGAGACAAAAATGCTATTCGGAACTGTTAAATGGTTTAATTGCCAAAAAGGTTATGGTTTTATTTCTCAGGATAGCGGAAAAGATGTATTCTTTCACGTTACCCAGCTTGAAAAAATCGGCTTAAAAAAGTTGGATAATGGTCAGAAAGTCGGTTTTGAATTGTATAATGATCGGGGGCGTACAGCTGCCGGTAATCTAAAATTATTTTAGTATATTAGTACAAACTCTTAAAAAGTCAAAGAGGCGTCCCCAGCCTCTTTTTTTTGTGATTTTAATAATTATATAATATGTATGGAAAATATTAGAAAGCATAAATTTTTTATATTGGTAATTGTTATAATATTAACATGTGTGTTGATTTTGTTTGATTAGGAGAATGAAAATGAAAGGTTGGCATTGGGTTGTATTGGTAGTTTTTGTTTTTGCAATAGCAATTTCATTATTTTTTTAAATTAAGACTTGACAAATAGTTTAGATAAGCGTAAAAAAAGCAATATCTGATCGCGGGGTGGAGCAGCCCGGTAGCTCGTCAGGCTCATAACCTGAAGGTCGTTAGTTCAAATCTAGCCCCCGCAACCATTTAGCAAAAGAGGAAATTTATATTTCCTCTTTTTTTGTATATATAACACATCTCAAAGCCCCAAAATCAGCGGTATCTATTTTTTATTTTGATGGGCGTACCCCTTCTTCAAA
>SUUR01000026.1 GCA_015062435.1 Alphaproteobacteria bacterium
GAGCCTATAAATCGCATATATAGGCAAAAGAAATGAATAGTGAAACTTATCCATTGCAAGCATTATCATACCCTTTTATTTTATCCGAGTATGATAATATCATAATTTTTATCAAGTGTCAACCAATTACTGAAGCCAGTAGACAGAATAAAAAAAGGGGATCTGTTCTTCACAAATCCCTTCATCGACATCTTATGCATCAATATTACATGAATTTAGCTACCAATTCTTTGGGTATTCGTACCGGTTTTTTAGCTTTCAAAGAAACATAAACCGCTTTTACATCAATAGAAACCAATAATTTATCTCCACGAGTAATTTCCTGATGCATCACACACGTAGCTCCACCAATTTCTATTACCTGACAAGATACCACCAATTCATCATCCAATACAGCAGGAGCTTGATAATCGGCTTCACAATGCCTTACCATAAATGCAAATTTATCTTCTTGCTCCAATGCATCTTGCTGACGCACTCCAAGTGCACGAATATATTCTGTTCTTGCCCTTTCTGCAAATTTCAGATAATTTGCATAATATACCACACCGCCGGCATCGGTATCTTCATAATACACTCTAACCGGAAACAAAAATTTATTATCTTTTATTTCACCGGAAACGGCTGTAATAGGTTTTATAATCATAATTTTCCTCTCAATTATCTAACAAATCCAATTGCGGAGATGGTTTATCTTTCCGCATTTGAGGTACACCCAAGTACTTACACCCCAAATCAGAAATCACTCTTCCACGTGGTGTCCTTTGCAAAAATCCTAATTTCAACAGAAATGGCTCTATCACTTCTTCAATTGTATCTCGTTCCTCAGAAAGCGCTGCTGCCAAAGTATCAGCCCCCACAGGCCCCCCTCCATAATTCTGTACAATACAATTCAAATAACGTCTGTCAAAAGCATCTAATCCAAAATCATCTACATCTAAACGTCGCAATGCATTATCAGCTATTTTATTATCAATTTCAGATGCTCCGCATACAGCACCAAAATCTCTCACTCTGCGTAAAAGCCTTCCGGCCACTCGAGGAGTTCCTCTTGAACGTTTTGCAATCTCCAAAGCACCTACATCTGAAAGAGGCATAGACAACAAATTTGCTCCACGCAATACTATTTTTTTTAATTCATCCGGAGAATAAAAATCAAGTCTCAACGGAATACCAAAACGCTCTCTTAACGGGGTAGAAAGCATGCCGGAACGTGTCGTTGCCCCCACCAATGTAAATGGTTGTAAATCAATTCTCACAGAACGTGCTGATGGTCCTTCCCCAATAATTAAATCCAACTGAAAATCTTCCATTGCAGAATACAACACTTCTTCGATTGCCGGATTAAGCCTATGAATCTCGTCAATAAACAACACATCATTTCGTTCCAAATTTGTAAGAATTGCTGCCAAATCACCTGATTTTGAAATCATCGGAGCCGAAGTAGCTCTAAAACCGACATTCAATTCTTTTGCAACAATAGAGGCCAGTGTTGTTTTTCCAAGTCCCGGAGGACCGAACAACAATACATGATCCAAAGCTTCTCCTCTGCTTTTTGCAGCCTCAATAAATATTTTCAGATTTTCACACACCATCTTTTGACCAACAAAATCATCAAGACTTTGCGGACGCAAATTTACAGGAATATTGCTTAAACTTTCGTCTTCATTTTGTTTATTCGGACTGACAACACGTTCTTCAATCATTTACCTTGTCCTTACTTGCAAATTCTTTCAGTGCCAATTTGATTAACGTAGCCATATCAGCATCATGATTATTAAGCATCACCCGATTAACAACTTTATAAGCTTCCAAACGCTGATATCCGAGGTTAACCAACGCAGATATCGCATCTTCGATTTTATTCGGATCACTTTCTTGCGCAACAATCACATCAGCCACAGAATTTACATCAGCTTGATAATTCATATTTGCATCAAGATCTTTTACTACATCTGCCGTTGGAATTGTCACTATTTTATCTTTTAATTCTGTTACAATTCTTGCAGCCAATTTAGGCCCCACCCCACTTGCTCTGGTAAAAGAAGTTTTGTCTTGAGCTGATATTGCCTGTGCCAACTGTATCGGTGTTAAAACTGAAAGGATTGCCAAGCAAACTTTTGCCCCCACACCTTGTACTTTTGTTAAAGTATTAAACCATTCTTTTTCCCATGCATCTGCAAAACCAAACAATGTAATACTATCCTCACGTACGACGGTTTCTATCAGCAAAGAAACCTCAGAACCTTTGATTAATTTAGCCAATGTTTTTGCAGAAGCATAAACCAAATACCCCACACCATTCACATCTATAATGGCATAGTCATCACCATAACTGTCAACCGAACCTCTTAACTTAGCAATCATTTGCATTTTTCCCAATTAACCACACATGCTCAGATTAAACAAAAAGAATTATATATACAAGTTCTTTTTACAACTTAAGAACAAAAATAGAACTCACTTACTGACTTTAAGTTCATAATCATATAAATATTGTAACCATTTCTGAAGATTATTTTCTCTAAAATAGCCTTCCAAAAAATCCACCATCAGTTTATGTCTTTTGAGAGCTTCTTCTTTACCGGCATTGGTTAGCATCATATTTTTAAGTTTTAGCAATTTTTCAAAAAAATGATTAATAAAATTATCTGATTTTCGATTAGGTTTTTTATATTCTTCAGCAGACATTTCTGTCTCCGGCCAAATTTCAGAATCAAAAATCGGTGTTTCGCATCTTGCCAATGCAAAGGCCATACAGCGCACTATTCCGTTTGCACCTATCGCATCAAGCATATCGGCATCAGAAACAATTTTCCCTTCAGATGAAGTTGGCCTAATTCCTTTCAATGCCTTACTGTATCCCATATTTGCAATAACATCACAAACTTTTAATTGCTTATCACAACTAATTCCGCATTTATCCATAATTATTTTTGCATTAGTCAGATTATCAGCACATTTTTGGCCAAACAGTTTATAATCGTCAACATCATGCAATAAACTCGCCAGAGCAACAATTTCTCTATCAACACCACCTTCTTTACATAAATTAAAAGCTGTATTATATACTCGTTCCACATGCTCAAAACCATGTCCGGTATTATCTCCGGCCATCAATAATTTAACTTCATTTTTAATTTTTTCGATCATTTTTTACACCATAAGCGTTCCTGTATTGAAAATGACACAATGCAATAGCCAAAGCATCTGCTGAATCATTATTTTTTGGCCTGCACCCCGGTAATAAAACCTTCACCATTGTTTCCACCTGTTGTTTTTCAGCTTTACCTACTCCGACCACTGCTTTTTTGACCTTATTTGGCTCATATTCGGTAACAGGAATCTGAAACATTGCAGGTGCCATAATTACCACCCCTCTTGCCATACTTAACTTTATGGTAGAAACTGCATTAGAATTCAAAAACACTTGTTCTATTGCGGCTTCATCTGGCTTATAAAATTCTATGACATCACACAAAGTCTTATTAATAATCGCCAACCTTTCTGCAATCGAAAGTTTGGTATCCGTAGGAATAAACCCATCTGCCACATAACGCACTCTGTTATGTTCTGCTTCAACAATCCCCCAACCAGTGGAAGAAAGACTTGGATCCAAACCTAAAATTTTTATCATATTCAATTCTCCCAAATTTTATAAAGTATAACACTAATCTTCACAAACTCCAAGAGTGGTTTATTTTTTCCCACAAACAACTTGCATTTACGCATATTATACGTACATTTAGGCCATACGAAAATTATTAATCAAAAACTATTATATCATGACAAAACTATTATTAATTTTACTAGTATTTTTACTTATCACTATTCTGAGTGTTGTTTTGATTCAGAGTATAAAAAACAGTCTTATGTCCTGCAAACACAAAAAAGAACAAGCTAAATTTCAAAAACAAAGAGCCGAAGAAAATGAAAGGATACAACTACTTGGCAAACAAACAATCAGTAAGCATTTATACGGTTATATCGAAGCTCCCTACTTTGCCAATTGTATGGTATCAGGCATTCATCTCTTTAACAATCAACGAACGCCCGTTTTACGCCCTAATGGTTATCCTTTTACGGCTCCTGAAAATTTTAAATTATTACTATCTGCTGTTCATCCGGATTGCAAGTTTCCAAGCAACGGCTATCCTTTAAATATAGACAAAACCGACTATAATGAGCGAACCCAAATTTATAAAGCCTGGTTTGCTCCTTGTAATGCACCAATTATAGGTTTTGTTGTCCAAAAAGTTAGTGATAACAATGTATATCTTTTACACGGAAGTTTCGGAACACTTATATTACCAAAATCTCAAAGACGGAGCTTTCGTAAAGGAGATAAGGTTAAAGTTATGCAATCTTCTATTTTAACCGATTCCGGTTATAAAGTTACTTATTATATCGTATAATTAAACAAAAACCCTTTTCAAATTTGAAAAGGGTTTTTATTTAATACACCATTATTTATGCCAATTTTTCTAAAACATCATCTGCTATTTCTGCATTATGATACACACGTTGAACATCATCATCATCTTCCAGCGCATCAATAAAATCCAGAAGCTTTTGTGCAGATTCCACATCGGTAATATCGGTTTTTACCATTGGTTTCCAATCCAAACGAGATGCAGATGGTGTCCCAAATACTTTTTCCAAAGCTTCGGTTACCACATTCAAATCATCAGGCAAAGTTTCAATATCGTGATGTTCTTCGTCTGTCACCACATCATTAGCACCGGCTTCTAAGGCCGTTTCAAACATTTTATCAGCATCAGCCACAGATACCGGATACTCAATAAAACCAATTCTTTCAAAATTAAACGCAACCGACCCGTTTTCACCCATAACTCCGCCACGTTTACCGAATATTGTACGAATATTTCCGGCTGTGCGATTTTTATTATCAGTCATTGCTTCAACAATCACGGCCACTTTATTAGGACCGAATCCTTCATAGCGAACAGCAACATAATCGGCACCGCCGGCTGTTTGAGATGCTTTTGCAATTGCACGTTCAATATTATCTTTAGGCATACTTTCTGCACGAGCAGCTTGAATAGCTAAGCGCAAACGAGGGTTCTTATCTGGTTCCGGCAATCCGCTCTTTGCTGCAATTGTAATATCTCTAGCCAACTTAGCAAACATTTTTGCTTTTTTGGCATCTTGTGCACCTTTGCGGTACATAATATTTTTAAACTGGGAGTGTCCAGCCATTATATTTACTCCTAAAAAACTTTAACTGGAATTTTTATACAATAAGCTATACAGATGCGCAAGATTTTTTTGCACATTTCAAAAAACAAAGCTTTTAACTAATTTGTCAATACCATATAGGTAATTTTACCATTATCAGCTTTCAGCACTCTAAACCCGATATTATTTATATTAATCAACCCGGATTTGTTCGGAAAACTTAAATTCTGAAAATCACCACCTTGTGGTTGACTATAATCCATATATGTAAACCATATTCTATCCAACTTGATACCATCATACCTGACATCATATCCCGTGATTGATTCAGATTGTTCAGAATATGCTGCTGTCATTTTTTGCATTTTCAAATCTGCCGGATATGGAAAAAATTCCGTATCAATTAAAATCAAATGGTCATCTTTAACTTGTCCGATTCTGCCATACAAACTACCATCTTCGGCCATTAACATTCTATACCCTTCCAATTCCGAAGGCAACAACATATAAATCTTACCGTCCAAATTAATTGAACCTGTAACATGATACTGTTTATCAGCCTTAATCACCACCGGCATTGACGAACTGTTAAGAGCACCGTTTTTATTAGGTTTAAAAAACTCTTTCACATAATATTCTTTAATATAAGTTTTATTTGTCAGTACAGATTCACCTTTTGCCACTGTTTGAGCCTGATTAGGTTTAAAGTTTATTTCTTCAATTTTTTCAACTTTATCCAATCTGACAGCATCACCATCAATTTTTTTAATCGGATATCCGTTTATGGCATAAAACAAATCATTACGTTCACTAAACAGATTCCAATTACCTGCATTAATACAACCGGACACCAAACCGCATAAAAGCAAACACCATTTTTTCATAAAAAGCCTCATTAAATTAAATTTATTTTTAATTATTATACTATAAACTTGTTTTGTAAATAATTTTATAACATACGGGATAACTCTAAAAATGATGAGTAGCTGTTGGCAAATAACTTTTAGCCCCAAAACTGAACCTTCTGATGATTTCAAACAATTTTTAGAAGATTTTTTTGAAGTAACCGCTCAAAATTATGATGATAACGGAAATGATGATTACATTGGTTATTGCAGTGATTTTGACGAACAATTAATGATTAAAGCATCATCAAACATCACACTTCCGCCCTATAAGGTAGAAAAACTTGAAAGCACCAATTGGTTGAAAGACTATGTAATTCGCTTTGCCCCTTTTGAAGTTGATGATTTTCTTATTTATGGTATCCATGAAGAACAAACTCCAAAAACAGATAAAATCCCATTACAAATATACGCTGCCACAGCATTTGGTTCAGATCATCAAACAACTCGTTCTTGCCTTAAAGCGATATGTGATTTATATCATCAGGGTTTCACTCCACAAAAAATTTTAGATATTGGTACCGGTTCGGGCATTTTATCTTTAGCTGCTGCAAGATTATGGCCAAATGCTCAAATCATAGCGGTTGATATCGATGAAGAAGCCGTATTGGTAACCCAAAGTAACGCTCAAAATAATCAACTCGATTCGCACATAATCGCTTGCCAAAGCAACGGTTATCAATCTGAGCTTGTTCGCAACAATGCTCCTTATGATTTGATATTAGCCAACATTTTAGCTCGTCCGTTATTAGAAATGTGTCATGATACAAGCAATTCATTATCAAATGGCGGATATACGATTTTATCCGGCTTTGTAGATGAACAAGAAGACTGGGTAATAAACAACCATCAACAACAAGGCTTAACTCTTTCAAAACTATACCGAACAGATAATTGGCGAGCTGCCCTGATGCAAAAGGAATAATCATGACAATTGAAGATATTATCCGAATTTTAAGAAAAAATCACTGGGATATGTATATCATTACCCATAACAACGCATTCATCGGACAAGATGTTTTACCACAAGAAAACAAATTATTGGAATTATGTAATTTTAGTGGCTCTGCCGGCAATTTAATCATCACTCAAAACAAATCTTACTTATTGGTAGATGGACGATACACACTTCAAGCTCAAAAAGAAGTATCTCACCCGTTGGTAGAAGTCATTTGCACAACAGATAGTGTCGGAGGATGGCTTCAAAAAAACATTTCAACCCCGTCTAAAATAGCTTATAATGGTTGGTGTCACAGCATTGCTGAAGTTGAATTTTGGAACCGCACACTTAAACAACATCAATTTATTGAAGATGAAAAGAATGACTTCAATCAAATAGTCCCCACTTCTGATAACAATGTTTTTGAGCATGGCATTGAATTTGCGGGTATCAGTTCAGAAGAAAAAATATCATACCTGACCTCTTTTATGCATACCGACAATTTAGATGCTTTTTTCATAAGTGAACCCGACGCCGTTTCTTGGTTACTTAATTTACGTTCAGATATTTTGCCTAATACTCCGATTCTCAGAGCCTTTGCCCTAATAAATAAAAATGCGGAAGTTAAACTTTTTACCAACGACTTCAGCAAAATAGATGATGAACTTTCAGCTTACAAAAACAAAACTATCGGGCTTGCTTTCAATCACACCCCAAAAAGCATCTACTCCATAATGAAAAAACACAAAATCTGGGTTCAAAATCACCTTAACCCTATTCAGCAATGGAAATCCGTAAAAAATCCGATTGAACTAGATGGTTTTAAGGATTGCCATCGTCAAGATGCCATTGCAGTTTGTCGTTTTCTTTATTGGTTAGAAACCAATTGGCACAATCAAACTGAATTATCAATATCTCAAAAACTTTATGAATTTCGTTCTCAGTCACCGCTTTTCAAAGGCAACAGCTTTGATACCATTTCAGCATTTGCCGGAAACGGAGCTATTGTTCACTATCATCCCACTCCGGCAACTGATTCTCCTTTAACGACCGATAACATTCTTTTACTGGATAGTGGAGGACAATACCTTAACGGCACAACTGATATCACTCGTACCATTGCAATCGGCAACATAAATGATAGCGAGATTATTAATAGCTTTACTCAAGTTCTCAAAGCTCATATTGCAGCAGCCAATACTATCTTTCCGGCAAACACATCAGGAAACACGATAGATACCATTTCTCGTTCACAATTATGGCAATTTGGCAAAGACTACCAACATGGTACCGGACATGGAGTTGGATATTATTTGAACGTTCATGAAGGCCCGTTTTCACTTTCTCATAATCGCAACACCGCTCCCTTAGAAGCAAATCAGATAACTTCTATTGAACCGGGATATTATGTTGAAAATAACTATGGTATCAGAATCGAAAACCTTTATTACATCGCACCAATGAACAATCCTGACTTTCCGTTACCGATGCTGTGTTTTGTTCCCCTAACCATAGTACCTATTGATAAAAGACTTATTAATAAATATCTATTAACCAAACAGGAAATTTGTTGGCTCAATCAATATCATCAACTTGTATTTGAACAGCTGAATCAACATTTGCCTTCAGAAATACAATCCTGGTTTGCGGAGGCATGTTCTCCGCTCTAAATAAAGAGAGGAGAAATAAAATGAAAAAACTTATATGTTTATTTTGGCTGATATTTGCATATCCGCTAATGGCACAGGATTATTCATCTCCAATATTAACCAATGATCAACCGACAAATATCGGTAATTATAATCAATCAATTATTTATGTTTTTTTTAATAATGAGCCATGTCAGGGTTGCGCAGAAGCCATATCTATAATCGAAAACGCCTATAACCAACAGTTTGATAATGAATATAATCTTTTTATTATCAATTACCAAAAAGATTGGCAATCAAATTTTATCCGCCAATATGACTTATCGCAACCCTTAGAAGTTGTTCTTGTAAGAGTTGATGACGGTGGAGCTTTTGGTTACCGTAAACTCACCAATTTGCAATATATGACCTCCGACCCCACTAGTCTGTATGACTACTTCGTTCAACAAGTAGACAACTTCTTAGAAGATTAAATCTTGTAATCAACAACAAACCTACCTGATAATTAAAATATCAGAGTGGTTTTGCCTAATTGTTAATCTTTAGCAATATTCTCCATAGTTAGCACACATATATGCCTCAGTCATACAACTCATATTATTTTCATCATATTGATATCCGGATTCACAATAACAATTTGCATAACTGGAATTACAAGGGCAACTATCTACAACAACATGCTTATCAGCCTGACAAATCTCACTATATGCACTACCATATCCGGAACAATCACACGCCGGAGCACTATTACATACTTCACACTTACTTGGACAAATTGAATAATAAGACTTACAACCATAAGAACAACTTACTGCTGTCACAGATTCACAAGCTGTCTTACAAGTCTTACATTTAGAAGCACACGGTAATGCTTGCTGTACCTTACATCCATATTCACAAGGTCCCACATCTTCAACTGTACAACATCGATCTAATATACACATAGTTGTACCGCTCATCTGATAACATTCTTGACAACTATCCAATTTATATAGTGTCTTACCCCCACATGTTTTTTCAGAACAAATACCGCCCGCAGGACACGTAGTCAAGTTATATCCGCTGAAATCACAACAAGTTTCACACTTACTTGGACAATCATCATAATATGATGCACAATACGTACAATTTTTAGCTGTTCGATTGTGACAATTGTCTGAGTAACAAGTCTCACATGCCGTACTACAATCGGCATAAAATGATTCACAACCATATTCACAAGTCTTACCTGTTCTGTTGTGACAATTGTCTGAGTAACAAGTCTCACACTTAGAATCACAGTCATCATAATATGATGCGCAACCATAGGTACAAGTCTTACCTGTTCTATTGCGACAATTGTCTGAGTAACAAGTCTCACACTTAGAAGCACAGTCATCATAATATGATGCGCAACCATAGGTACAAGTCTTAGCTGTTCGATTGTGACAATTGTCTGAGTAACAAGTCTCACACTTAGAATCACAGTCATCATAATATGATGCGCAACCATAGGTACAAGTCTTAGCTGTTCGATTGTGACAATTGTCTGAGTAACAAATCTCACACATGTCTGCACAAGGAGAAGGATACCATGTTTTACAACCATAATCACATGGCCGTGCATCATCATAATCTTTACATGGATCTATTTCTGTACAAGGATCCCCCTCATAGCCATTTTTACATCCGGTTTTCTTGTAAGTTGTTGTTCCACAATTATCTGTACAACTATCATAGGTCGCATTAGGATCGCTTTGATTTGTCAAATCATATCCGCTACAACTATTATTTGGAACACAAGCCGTTGAAACACAACTACAACCGCTAACCTCATAGCCATCATTACAACCGGCGATATCATACTTAGTTTGTCCACCACATTCAATCTTAGTGGTTGTTCCGTTTGCAACACTACTACTACTAAATCCGCATCCATAATCACAGGATTTGCAACTATTTCCATCAAGATAATATCCGGTATCACAATCGTCCAAACTACATTTCTTTGTATTACCACATTCTTTAAATGAACAAATTCCGTTTGCAGGACACATAGTCAAATTATATCCGCTAAAATCACAACAAGTCTCACACTTAGAATCACAGTCATCATAATATGATTCACAACCATAGGTACAAGTCTTACCTGTTCTATTGCGACAATTGTCTGAGTAACAAGTCTCACACTTAGAATCACAGTCATCATAATATGATTCACAACCATAGGTACAAGTTTTACCTGTTCTGTTATGACAATTGTCTGAGTAACAGGTTTTACACATACTATCACATGGTGTAGCATAATAAGTCTTACAACCATAATCACATGGAGATACATCTGTATACCCGCTACATTCTCCGCAATGAGCCTCCCAATAAGCATCTGTTACACAACCTTCACCATTACATGACCACTGATAACCGGAAGGACAACTGCAATTTGCATATGATGCACTACATGGACAATAATCTATTTCCGCACGTTTATCACTGCATATCGGATCACTGGCACTACCATACCCTGAACAAGAAACAGAACAATCTTCAATACAACTGTTATTACTTATTTTATAACCGTAATCACAACTATTAAGCTTATAATACATTGTTCCGCAACCATCATCACAACTTCCGCAGTTACCATTATTAGGACAATGACTCAAGCTATATCCGCTACATGATGCCGGAACACAAACTTCTTCCTCACAGGTATTTCCGTTTTTACTATATCCGCTATCACAAGAATCAAGTCTAAACCTTTTTACACTATCACCACAACCGGGAGTACACCAAGTACAATTTCCGTTACTCGGACAACTAGAAAGCGTATAATCAGAGCAATCATTTGCAGTACAAGTATCACAACTCTCACATTTAGATGAACAATCAGCATAATATGATGCACAACCATATTCACATGTTTTTGAAGTACGATTACGACAGTTATCAGAATAACAAGTCTCACATGCCGTGCTACAATCGGCATAATATGATGCACAACCATAGGTACAAGTCTTACCTGTTCTGCTACGACAATTATCTGTATAACAAGTTTCACATTTTGATGGACATACCGCATAATAAGAAGCACAGCCATAAGTACAAGACTGGTTTGTTACATCATTACACAAATTACGGCATTGAGTATAATGCACCTCACCGTCATCACAACTGCTACCGGTTGGACTATATGTGCCATTACAATTATCAGATGTATACGGATACACATCTTCATCACAAACACAATCTCCATAACATAACCCTACCCAAGGAAAACTTCCTTTGAGCACACAATCCATATCTCCGATTTGAGATTCAGACAACCACCCGTTAGGACAAAGACGATCATTATCAATAGCTACAGTACCACTACTGAACGAACTCGTATTAGTACGATCCGCATTATCACCCAAATAGTCAGGTAGCCAATAAACTTTGGCTGAAGCAGTTGAAATTGCAACAAATAACAAAAAGAGAGCTACAAATGTAGCTTTGCGTGTATGTCCGGACATGGTAAACCTCCTGTAACCATATATATTTCTAGTGTAACATGAGGTTTTACAACTGTCAATATTTTAATAAAATATAACCTTTTATTATGATATCATGATATTTGGATTATGTTTTTTGCAACATTGTTGTTGCTTCCAACAGTGTTTAGTAAAAAGAGTTCTGATCATTTAAATATATAAACAAAAAAGAGAAATATTGAAGTTAAACATTTCTGTTTTTTTATCTTGTTTTTTAATAAATAACTTGTATGATTTGTTTAAAATAATACAATTGTGTAACTTATTAATAAAATTATGAAAAAGAATGTTTATTTGTTTTTAGCTATTGCAGCTATGCTTTTTGCAGTCCAAGGTTACGCACAAGGAGCCAGAGGACATGAAAATCACAGACAAAATAACAAATCTCGTCCAGAGAGAAGTTATTTTCGCCAAACACCACCTAAACAAAACATTAAAGAGCAGCCCCAATATAATAATCACCATTATGTAGCGCCACCAATGCGCAATATAAAAAAACCGGTGTATAAACATAACCGGCAATATCGCCATCACAGGCATATTTGCGTTTTTGATAGTTGGAGCTGGTTTAAATGGAAAGGATATGCCAATAGGTTTATACGTCACAACACCCATCATGATCGATATTTTGATAGCATGTTGGGGTATTATCTTTGGGGAAGTTTTAATAAACCAACTCGTATAGGTATAGGCTCTATAAACATTACCAGATATCGTGGATACCTTTGTGTTTCAATAAATGATAAAAACTCATATCTTGATTTGTATTTCAATCAAAGAATTACATTTCAAGAAGGACATACATTTATTGAGATTATAACCGACAAAGGCAATGCCATAATTCATTTTTATGATAATTATGACAACAGCGCCACATATCGTATGTAGGTAAAAAGGAAGCTTCTAGAAGCTTCCTTTTTTATTGGTTTTAAATGACTACCTGTTCTCCCAAGCCTACAATGACAGACTGAGAAACTAAGACACCGTTGCAAATAACGTAATACATAATTTTTGTATTGGTTATTAAATATAAAATTTTTAATTATGATGGATGATAATCTATTTTTTGTAAAAAAAATCAAATGATTTATTTTAATAACGCCAACAGAGAGACTGACCTCGCATATAAAATGCTCGGCCACTTCGTCGTCGTAAGTGCGGCGATACTTCCGTCTCGCCTGCTCCTCCTAGTCAAACTCCCTTCTTTCGAGAGTTCGAGGCCTCCGATGAAAACCATTAAAAAATCCCCCATAAAAAGGGGGATTTTTTAATGGTGCGAGTATTGAAGCCTTCTTCAAACCATTTAGAGAGATGAATATTGAGGAATTATATGCTACCGCATTGCAAATACAAGTTTTTTTCGACTACCACCCTCATATGAAAAGAGATTTATATTAACTATTTTGGAAAATGTATAATTAGAAAAAACCCTCACAATTTTATTGTTGTGAGGGGTTTTTGAAATGTTTAATGGTTATTTACTATTTAACAGGTTTATCAAAATCCTCTATTGTAATCAATGTTGTGTCAAGGCACTTCATCGCAATTACGGGACGAACAGCATGCTCATTAACCTTGGGAGTATCAAATGAGTCCTCATAATGAAAGTCCATAATAAAAGCATTCTCTTTAAGAGTAAGACATTCTAAACGAGACCACTGTCCTTTACGACGAGGAGGTTTTGACATCTCTACAAACATGTGATATACATCTTCATAGTAGTTTTTTTGAACTCTAAATAGCTGATGAATATCATACCAAACTATTTCTTCATTTTCTTTACAAGGGTAAGAAAAATCTTCAAAAAACTTTTTAGCATCATCGTAAGACAATTGTTGTTCATTAATAGGGTAAAGCTCTGATGCGGTTAAATCACCATATATACAGCCACCTTCAACAAGCTCAACAATAGCTTTTACCTTTTTATCGGGTATTCTTGACTTTGAAAATGTGTCATCTTCATACCAATAACACCCAGGCTTGACACGTTTTTTTTCTGCTTCTTCTGCTTTTCGTTTTGCTATTTCAGCATGATAAGGAGTGTAAATACACATAAAACATATCACAACAAGAAAGAACAATCCAATAATAAAAATCCAATTAGTTTCCATAATTCATAATATTTAAATAGTTTAACATCATAATTTTTAATAGTGGGCAGATGTTAAAATATTTATTCAAAAAAATCAACATGATTTAAAACAAAAAAGCACCATGAAATGGGGAAGGGAATGAAATTTGTATAAAGAACAGCCCATGAGGGCTGTCAGAGAGACTGACCTCGCATATAAAATGCTCGGCCGCTTCGTCGTAGCAAGTGCGGCGATACTTCCGTCTCGCCTGCTCCTCCTAGTCAAACTCCCTTCTTTCGAGAGTTTGAGGCCTCAGATGAAAACCATTAAAAAATCCCCCATAAAAAGGGGATTTTTTAATGGTGCCAACAGAGAGACTCGAACTCCCGACCCACTGATTACAAATCAGTAGCTCTACCAACTGAGCTATGTTGGCATCATCGCTATGTCTTATATATGATGAATAATTTATTGTCAATATCTAAAATCATACTTTTATTATTTTATGAGGGGAACTTGACATTTTAATTTTTAAATTGTACGATATCCGTACAACTCTTGCCAGGAGACATGTTTTAAGTATTATCTGTAAATCAATTTTAATAGTATAATCTCAGGAGGATAAATGTTTAATTTTAATTGGGAAGATTTAGAGAAAAAGTCTACGAAAGAAGTATTAGAAGGTTTGATGAATGGAAAATATCCGTTACAAGATACAAAAACCAAAGGTTATTATTATATGCAACCACAAAAAAACTCCAATGGAGTTATTAATGATGAAAAAATGGAACGAATTGATGTTCCTTCAGCTGATAGTCCTAATCCGACATGGCAAAGTAAATCAAATCATAATAATAGTAATTTATATAAAGATGAAAAGTGGAATGTATGGTGTGATAAAAATAATGGTTTTGAGGAAAAACAATATGATAAAAATAAATATGGTGATGGAATTACACAGAATTTGGTTGATAAGATGATGACAGATGAGGTTTTTCAAGATGCAATGAATAATTATACTATTCCTTCGGAAGGTTGCTATGGAAATGAGATTAATGATAAAGGTGGGGAAACTAAATATGGGATAAGCAAAAGATGGTATCCTAATGAAGATATACCAAATTTAACAAGAGAAAGAGCTAATGCATTATTGTATCGTGATTATTGGAATTATAATGGTATTAATAAATTGCCCAGAACTATTGCTGGTGCGGTTTTTGATAATGCTGTAAATCAAGGACAACCAACAGCTATAAAGAATACACATAAAGCTCTTGGTCTAGATAGTGGTAATATTATAGGTAAACAAACTATGAGTAAGATATCTAATATACCTCCATCACAATTTTTAATTAATTTAAAAAATGCAGCAATGGCTGTTAATAATAGTCATATTAGCAATGATAAAGATCAAAATAATTTTAAAAATGGGTGGAATAACAGAATTAATAGGTGGAGAGTATTTCCTTAAGTTAATTTATTTTGTAGCTAAAAGTAGTAAGTTTTGGAGGTATGTTTCTATAAAATCAGTTGCACCAGAAAAATATCCGTAGCTTATACTTGATCCGCAGTTAGGCAGGCATTTATCTGATAAGATGGCATTTAAATAGGCTGTGTTTGTATCTTTTATTAATTTTTCAAAGTTACTATACAATTGAGGGGTATGAGAATAATATTTAGAAGTGACTTCATAACCTATTTTTTTCAGGCATTTCTCTACAGATATTCCATACTCAATTAATTCTGTACTGCTATTTAATGGAGATTTAGTATCATAGCAATGTTTTATTTCTTGTTTGTAGTGTTTAATGTCTATAAATGTAGAGTTCTGACAATAAACACTACTGCTTAGTCCTAAAAAAATAATAAAAGTTTGAAAAAGAAGAGCTTTCATGGTGTAACCTATTTTATTACAGCCAATAAGTGATTCAAATATTTTTTAATGCTTTGTAATGTGTAGGATGCTAAAAGTTTTTCTTTTTCGTTGGGTAATCGAATATCAATAGCATTTAGATAGCTTTCTTTTATTGTAGTAACAAAATTATTAAAATTATTCTGCATGTTATTATTTTGATTATAAAAAAGTTTTATTATTTCATTACCGACACTCAAGTAACATTCTTCAATTTGTTTATTTGTCATATAAAAAGATAATGATTTATCCGATACATAATCACATAATTGCAATTGATTATTAAGTCTTGAAACAACATTATTTTCAGCCGCAAAAACTTGAAAGGGAAGGAAGAATATTGATAGTATAAAAATGAAAAAATACATTACGACAACTTTCATTGTTGATTATAATAACAATTTAGTACAACTAAAAATATTTACAAGAAAAATAAATGTTTAATTTTAATTGGGAAGATTTAGAGAAAAAGTCTACGAAAGAAGTATTAGAAGGTTTGATGAATGGAAAATAGAACTTGTGGAATGGTTCTTAATAAGAATACACACAAGCTTGAGGTAGCTAGTCGATTAATTTTGTCTTTTGCGTGAGTATGTTTTTGAAAGAGATTGCTAAAACAACCTCTTTTTTTATCGTTTTTTTAATATTTATCAGATATCCTGATTGACGTTTCTTAAGATTATAACTATATTATCTGGAGATTTTCATAAGGAAAAAGCAATGGCATTTAAAACTAAAAGATTATTAAAAAAATTAGTTTCATGGTCAGGATTATTCTTTTTTGTATTGGCCGCATATATGCTTTATCACCAACTGTCTCGTTATAGCCTGACAGATATTAAAGATGCCTTATTTGCAATTCCTGCTAAAAATCTTTGGTTTGCTAGCATCGCCTCCCTATTAGGATACATTGCTCTTTCCTCTTATGATTATTTAGCATTACGCTATATCAAACGCAAATTATCAGCTTGGAAGTGGATTTTTGCCGGATTTATCGGTTTTTCTGTCAGCAACAATGCCGGACATGCTATTGTTTCCGGAGGCACAATTCGCTACCGTCTTTACACTCGTTGGCGTTTTAAAGCATCTGAAATTGTCAGAATGGTTACGTTTTCAGGTTTTACTTATCTGGTTGCTTGTTTTTTCTTAATTATTGTCGGTTATTTTCTGACTCCTAATCATGCTTTTGGCGGTGGTTCCGTTTCAAAATTGACAACACAAATCGTGGCATTAGTTTCTGTATTAGGCTTAATAATATATTTTGGCGCATCATTATTTTATAAAAAACCAATACTAATTAAAGATATGGAATTTGACATACCATCATTTAAAATGGCTCTTGCTCAAACTTTTATTGGTGCCGCAGATATCGTTATGGACTCATTTGTACTATATTTTTCACTAATTCCTTTTGTTGATGTACCTTTTGAAACTTTTATGGGTGTATTTATTATCGCCAAAGTATTGGGAGTTTTTAGCCAAGTACCTGGTGGACTTGGTGTGTTTGAAGGGTTGTTTATGTATATAATCCCCGGTGAGCATAATCAAGCCACACTCTTTGGTGTATTGATTGCTTACCGAATTATATACTATTTATTACCTCTACTGATTTCAGGAGTAGTACTTATCAGCTATGAATGGTATCTAAAATACTCCAAAAATCGCAGATTAAGCAAATTAAAGACACTTAAATTGCAGTGATAATCAAAAAAACGGAAAAATTTTCTCGTTCTTCATAATCAACGTCTATATAGATAAACACATAAATTCAAAAGGTTATTGATGTAAAATTCTCATCTGCAAATTAAAAATTTTGAACCTAAATATCTAACAAATCCCTTTCACTTTCATACTCCGGCTTAACGGAGTATCTCACCTAAGTTTCTTGTGATTGTCCATTCAAATCGGACAATATTAACATCTTCCGTCCACCGCACGTAATTAATAATTGACAATTGAGTAATAAAGATATATCCTATAATTAGTGAGGTTAAATTATAGGGGGCGGAGATGGCAAGAATATCCGTTGTTCTTGGAGCTGTTGTTGTCTTTCTTTGCACAAGCTTTGCTTCTGCCAGAATGTACTTT
>SUUR01000027.1 GCA_015062435.1 Alphaproteobacteria bacterium
CTTGTTCGGACAATCTCACGAAATTTAAGAGAGATATTCCGATCAAGTCGGAATATGACAGAGAAAAACAAAGGAGCCATGAGATGAACAAATATGTTATAAGCGTATCAATACTACTTTTATCATCTTCATCATCTTTGGCTCAAGACAGTTGTATGGTTCGTCCGTCTTGTGCAGATATGGGATATACCAAATCAGCAACCGACTGTGAGGGGAAAAAAGCCATAGCCTGTCCGTTTGATTTATCCGCTTATTATTGTCCGGAAATTGGTGAAAGCTGTGACTTTAGTGAATATCCCTTAACAGAATGCCCTACCGGAGGTAATTGTACAGATTTCGAGTGTGGAGGAACAACACAATTCAAACTTGAAAGTTGCCAATCAGGTTATGAGATAAATGAAGATGGAATGACGTGTAATGCTTGTGACTTCACCGGTTATACATTGTCATCATGTCCTACCGGTGGTAATTGTTCTAATTACTCTTGCGGAGGAACAAAAAAATACAAGTTAAATAGTTGTAAGTCAGGTTACACCAAAAGCGGAACCACTTGTACGGCTTGTAGTTGGGGAGATTATACATTGTCATCTTGTCCGGCAAATGGTAATTGCACCTCTAAGACTTGCGGCGGAAAAACCCAATATTATCTATCTTCATGTAAAAGTGGTTATTATGATTATGATAACACCTGCATAGCTTGTTCAAAAGTGTGTGTGTCCAGTTCTTGCTCTATTGCCGTTAGCTACAATCATGCATGCGGTTGTTACACAAGATGCTGTGATGCTTACGATACCAACCGATGTGATGAAGATGGTTGTGCTCTTGCTGTTCATCCTCCTGGAACATGTCCAAGTCCTTATGTTTGTGTACAGTGTTGGAGTGAAGTATAATTACAACACATCATCATTTTGAGTGTCAATAAATATGGGACGGCGGATAAATAGATTTGCTCTTGCAATATTTATGGCTTTATATTAACCTAAATGCGATTTTAGGAGTATTGGTATGTCGATAAAAACGAGAATCGCCTTTATTATTGCCACTTTTTTCGGTAGCGGCAAAGCACCTGTTGCGCCAGGTACGTTTGGCTCTTTAGCCACAATTCCTTTGGCTTTTTTGTTGGCCTATTATTGGGGAACTTACGGTATTGTATCAGGTGTGATTATAAGTTTTGTTTTAGGTTTATGGGCGGTAAGCATTGTACTGAAAACCAGCAAACATGATCCATCTTTTGTTGTGATTGATGAGGTTTCCGGACAATTATTAACATTTGCTCCATTGGCAGATAATTTGCAATATGATAATCACTCTGCACTTTTGTATCTCTTGGGTTTTATGCTGTTTAGAGTATTTGACATTATAAAACCTCAGCCAGTGAAATGGGCTGATAAAAAACTAAGAAATGCTTTCGGCGTTATGTTTGATGATATTTTAGCCGGAGTTTATGCTGCCGTTTTGTTGTTTGTTATTAACAATTGGATAAATTTATAAATGCTTGATAAACTGTTAAATAAACTCAAGTCAAGTTATATTGTAAGTAACTATTTGAAAATATACCCGTATGTAAAACCGTATACTTTCAGAGCTTTGGTTGCTGTTTTGATAACAATACCTATCGGTTCAATGGACGCAGTTATTGCGTGGTCTCTTAAGCCTTATATGGATATTGTTATGGTTGAAAAAAGTTCTTCATCAACAACTTATATCCCTATACTGATAATTATATTCAGCGTATTGCAAAGTTTGCTCAATTATACTGCAACTTATCTGAATACATGGGTTGGAAGAAAAATAGCAAATGATGTTAAAACAGATTTGTTTGATAAACTCATGCATTATGATGCCGGATTTTTTGATAAATCAAGCTCAGGAGATATTATCTTCAAATTCAATAATAATGTCGATATGGCTTGCAATGGATTACTATCAAACCTCAAGTTGTTTACAACCAGAGTTTTTTCCTCGATTTCATTAATTTGTGTATTGTTTTATAATTCATGGCAACTGGCTATTGTAGCTGTTATTGTTTTGCTTGGCGCTCTATATCCGCTAACTACTTTGCGCAGAAAGTTAAAAACTATTTTTAATAAAAATGTATTCTCAAGTTCTGCAGTAATGAGTCACTTTAATGAAACATACAGCGGAAATAGGATTATTGCATCTTATAATCTTTATGATTATCAGATGAAACGTTTTAAAGAAACTTTACGTTCATTGTTTAAACTTGGTATTAAAATGATACAACGTACAGGAATGTTATCACCATTTATGCATTTTGTGGTATCATTAGGAATAGCTGCCGTTATATGGCTCGGAAGCTATTTGATCGTAACAAACCAAATAACTGCCGGAAATTTTGTATCTTTTATTACTGCTTTGATAATGCTCTATAACCCGATAAAAAGCATCGGCAACCACTATAATGCTGTGCAAATGTCATTACTGGCAATGGAAAGTGTGTTTAGCCTGATGGACGGAAAACCGGCGATTGTAAATCGACCTGATGCAGTTCCGCTAAAGAAAATTACTAATGAAATTACCTTTAAGAATGTTTGCTTTGAATATGTAAAAAACAAGCCGGTTTTAAAAAACATCAATATTACCATTCCGGTGGGAAGCACCATTGCTTTGGTAGGAAATTCCGGTGGAGGAAAGACCACCTTTGTTAATCTGTTACCGAGATTTTATGACATAAAATCAGGTGAAATAACTTTTGACGGAACAGATATCCGAAATTTCGAGCTGGATTCTTTGCGTGATAAGATTGCCATTGTGTTTCAAGACAATTTTTTATTTGACGGTACTATCAGAGATAATATTATGCTTGGCAACGAAACAGCATCTGCCGAAGATATACAAAAAGCAGTTAAAGGTGCTTGTTTAGATGAATTTATTAAAAATCTTGATAAAGGATTAGATACCAAAATAGGCGAACGAGGAGTGCTTTTGTCCGGAGGGCAAAAACAAAGGATTGCCATTGCCCGTGCTTTTTTAAAAAATGCTCCGATTGTTATTTTAGATGAGGCCACATCTGCTTTGGACAATAAGTCAGAATCCGTTGTCCAAGAGGCCGTAAATAACTTAATGAAGGACAGAACCGTGTTTATTATTGCACACCGCTTATCAACCGTACGCAATGCAGATAAAATAATAGTAATAAATTATGGAGAAATAGTAGAAAGCGGAAATCATCAGGAGTTGATAAACAAAGAAAACGGATTTTATTCAGCTCTGTATAATACTCAATTAAAATAAAGGAAAAAATATGTTCATAGGTAAACTTTGGCTCAAAATAAAGCGTTGGTTACACATTATTTCCGATACGGAATATAGGCAAGGAAAAATAAAATATTTGCCTCACATAAATAAAGTTGACTATTCTTATAAAATTACCAATTTCAACCATATGGGCACAGTGGAAAGTAAACGCTCTCCCAAATTGGTGGTATCTCTTACCTCTTTTCCGGAAAGAATGTATGATATCCATTTTACAATATATTCACTGCTCAATCAAAGCATAAAACCTGATAAAGTTGTATTATGGTTGGCCGAAGATCAATTTCCCAACAAAGAAAAAGATATCCCCGAAACTGTGCTAAAACTAATCAATAACGGCTTAACAATTAAGTGGTGCAGTGACTTACGTTCTTATAAAAAACTAATTCCGTCACTGGAAGAGTATTCACAAGATATTATTGTTACTGCTGATGATGATATTTTTTATCCGCAAACATGGTTGGAATTATTGTATACAGCATATTTAAAAAAACCTCAAGCAATTCACTGCCACAGAGGACATCAATTACGCTTCTCCAAACAAGGTGAAATATTACCTTATAAAAAATGGAAACACAGAATTAGCAATATTAGTCCGTCTTTTTATAATTTTTTTACAGGAGCCGGTGGTGTGCTTTATCCGCCTCATTCTTTATATAAAGATGTATCTGATATTGCTTTGTTTCAAAAACTGGCACCTAATGCCGATGATATATGGTTTTGGGCAATGGCGGTACTTGCAGGAACCAAAATAAATGTGGTTAAAGGCAATTTTAGAGATTTGATATATATTAATCCTGAAAGAGAGTTAAAATTGACTTCTGAATTTACATTAGCGATGGTAAATACAGCAACTAATCAAAATGACTTCCAACTAAAACAAATTATGGAATATTATCCTCAACTTATTAATGTCTTGAATAGCAATTAGGGTATAAATCAACAAATCTAATTGTCCATACACCCAAAAATGTGTATAATGACTTGTTGGATTATATGTTGCTTATGTTAGAACTCTGAAGGAGGATACTATGGCAAGACCTATTCAAACGTTTTATTATAGCAGAGCAAAGCTCGGCTTGTATTTGCTATTCAATCTGTTTTTATTTTTACTGGCGGTGTTTTTTACGTTAACAGTATTCCCTGATTATAGAATTGTGTATGTATTTGCAATAGGAAGTTGCTTGTTATCTATTTTCAGCGCATTGTTTGTGTTTATTGTTCCTCAAAAATTGGCGACAATTACACCTCTTGGAATTAAAATAGATAGAGCAAAACCTTTGCCTTGGGATAAAGTCATCGCTGTAAGAAAAGTTGTATTTGAGGGTGTTGTTAAAAAAGAAATATTAAAAATATACACCACTCCAATGCCGAAATATAAATATAATTTTATGCAAAAAATTACGGCAAACAGTGAATTTGGAGCATTTTCCATTCCTCTTTACGCAATGAATAATAAAGAGGCTCAAGCTATAGAAACACTTATCAGGTTACACATTGCAGCTTAAAAAGCTCTTTATCCTATCCAGAATCGATAATGCATCTTGGCGACCAAGATTGTACATATCTTGTATAATATCAGGGTTGGTTTCCATTTTGGATATATTAATAAATCTGCTAGGGCGGATTAGAACAATATTTCCGGCTTCCGCCTCTTTTTCCATTTGTTCAATTTCTTGATTATACATTTTGTGTCTATTTATCATAGCATTGATAAAATTAGGATATTTTCCATAAATCAGCTTTGCTAACCATTGATGTTTGAAAGCTTTTTTACGGTATCCTTGCGGACGAGTTGCAATAACCACATTTTTTGTAAACCCTAATTTCCTACAAGCATGTAAGGGAATACTATCTGTAATACCACCATCTAGATATTTTTTATTATTAACCTCAACAATTTGTGAAACAAAAGGCATTGATGCCGATGCTCGCAAATAATCAATGTCGGCAAACATATCTTTGCATAAAATATATTCAGGATTTCCGCTAACAACATCAGATACCGTTACGTAGAATTGAGTATCGGATTTTATAAAAGTTTCATTGTCATATATGTCTAACCTCTCAGGAAGATCATGATATGCAAATTGAGTATCTACTATATTACCGCTTAATAACCATGAACGTATACTCATAAATTTGTAATTGTTATTATATTTTAAATTATAACGAATCCCTCGACCTCTTTGTTTGGAAACATAAGAGCAACCATGAATCGCTCCGGCAGAAACTCCGACGACAGCATCAAATCTGATATTATTTTCCATGAAAACATCAAGCACTCCGGCGGTATATATACCTCTTTTGGCTCCGCCTTCCAATACCAATCCAGTTTTTTGCATTGTTCCCCCAATAAAAAATTTATCGGATAGTAAAACATATTGTATTAGCGGTCAAGATTATAAAAAAAAGAGTCGCCTAAAATAAAGCGACTCTTTAAATATTATTTTATGAAGTTTAAACTACTTGAGTTCTACTTTTGCACCAGCTTCTTCAAGTTTTTTCTTCATTTCTTCAGCTTCAGCCTTAGCTACACCTTCTTTGATAGTTTTTGGTGCACCATCTACGAGGTCTTTAGCTTCTTTGAGGCCCAAACCGGTAATAGCACGAACTTCTTTAATAACATTGATTTTGTTAGCACCAGCTTCTGCAAGAATTACATCGAATTCATCTTTTTCTTCAGCAGCAGCGGCACCAGCGGCAGCTCCACCAGCAGCTACTGCAACAGCGGCAGCGGCAGAAACACCCCATTTTTCTTCTAACATTTTAGATAAGTCAGCAGCTTCCATAACTGTTAAAGCTGACAATTCATCAACTAATTTGGCTAAATCGGCCATATTTTTTCTCCAATAAATAAATTAAACAAAAACTAAAAATTACTCTGACTTCTCGCTGTAAGCTTTGGTAACACGAGCAAGCTGTGCACCAGGAGCTTGCAACAAACCAATGATTTTTGCACGCAACTCGTCCAAAGAAGGAATTGTTGCTAATTTGTTGATTTCTGCAAGAGAGAGAACACCTGTTCCCATAGCTCCGCCCAAAACAACCAATTTTTCATTAGTTTTAGCAAATTCTACACAAGCTTTACAAGCTGAGATCGGATCATTGGCGAAAGCAATAGCTGTCGGTCCGGTGAACAAATCTGTTAAGCCTTCAAACTTGGTACCTTTGAGAGCAAGACGAGTAATCCGGTTTTTAGTAACTCTAAAACCTGCTCCGGCTTTACGGATATTGTCTCTTAACTCAGAAACTTCTGAAACTGTAAGGCCTTTGTAGTGCGCTACAACAACGATTTCTGAATTTGAGAACAGCTCGTTAAGCTCGTTGAGCAATTGTGTTTTTTCTTCGCGGTTCACTTGTTGTCTCCATTTTTTGCATATACCAAAACATGGATATGCTTTTCGTAACAAATCCGCCAAGACTTGAAGATGAAGGAAGTTTAATTTCCTCCCAAACAACCCTTGACGGGACCTAAAATCTGCCCAGGAGAAAAAATATTGATTCAAAAAAAAATCTCACTTACTCCGTCTATGCAGGATATTTAAGATGGCTGATACTATCGGGAACACCCTCATTTCTCATACTACCACCTGCAGTCTTGGACAGGTTGAATAGCAAAATTGCTATTCGATGAGTCGCTTATTATATCTTTTATATCTTTTTGTCAAGATAATTTTAAATACCACAAATATTGTTGTAATATTTTAAAATGGTGCAATTTAAGATGTTTCACAAGTATAAAATTCAGATAAAATATTTTGCAGTTATCAATCTCTAATAAAAAAACAACTGACAAATTTCGAACAATGTAAGACAAGATTAATTTTGATTAGGAAAAAAGATTATATTTACTTGATATGAAGGCAAACCACGTTTATGATATATGGTATTAATTTTGTTATGAAGGCATCTTAAAATGGCTAGAACAGAACAATTGGCCACAGAAAAAAACTTGCTAGAAACATTAGAGAGAGTGGAACGAAATAAGTCCGCTTATGATGCTTTATATATCAATATAGAAAAAATCAAACCTCAAAAAAGGCACCCTTTATTTATAAAGTTATTAGCAAAATTATTTGATGACGTGGTTGGAACGGCCGAAGGTAATTTGTATATTTTATCTAATGGTGATTTTGTTATTTTGGGAAAAAATATTTCTCAAAATATAATTGAAGGAGTGTTGAAAAAACTACAAATCGGCTTGATGAATGACCCTATCCTATTGTCTCATAATGGTGCTGACTTAATCAGCCTTTATGAATTTCCAGCAGACTTTGATATTTTCAAACAAACAATTATGTCATTAATGGCCAGACTCGAAACATTTTATATTGATGTTAAAAAACAACCTATTGATGCGTCTCAAGTTGACGGAATAATTGAACACCTAAACAACATTAACATTGCTGAAATTGTTAAACACCAAAGTGTTATACGGATTAATGGCGCTAATGATTTCAAGGTATTGTTTCAAGAGTTTTTTGTGGCTGTTAAAGATTTGAGTGCCCAATATGATGCATCTATTGATTTGGTTGCAAACAAATGGATTTTTATGTATTTGTCTCAAATATTGGATAAAAAAACAATTTTATCTTTCATGCTTTCTACGATTAAAAACCTTCCGTCTACAATTGCTTTAAATTTAAACTTATCTTCCGTATTCTCTGGTGAGTTTGCCAATTTAACAACAAACTTCTTAAGAAATGATCAAAAGGTTATTGTTGAAGTGCAATTGGTTGATGTGTTTAATAACTTATCTCTATATTTTGAAGCTAAAAATGCATTACAACAAAAAGGATATGATATCTTGATTGACGGATTAACTCCTCAATCCATAAAAATGGTTAATGCACATAATCTCTGCCCTAATATGATAAAAATCTTTTGGGATCCGATGATGGAATTTGATGAAGAAGATGAAAAATTAAAAAATTTCATTAATGATTTCGGTGCAGATAATATAGTATTGGCAAAATGTAAAGATCTGCAAGCAATACGTTGGGGTATCAAGTATGGAATAAGAAACTTTCAAGGACCTTATATGGATATGCTTGAAGTAGCAACCATAAAAAAAGATTGCCCTCACGGTAAAGAGTGTAGCTCTGAAGAGTGCCTTAAAAGAAAAAGGTTAATCGCAGGTACATATCGTGAAGAATGTAAAGATAAAAATTCATTAGAAAAATTGTTGGGATTTTAATGACTGATATTGCTTTTTCAAATAATGCCGACCGCAAAAGCCGTTTACTGTTTGATTACTTAGATCAGGCTGCAAAAAATACCGGAAAATATTCGGCACTGATTCTTAATTTATATAAGCTACAAGATACTTCTATTTTAATATCCATTCAACAAAAAGTAACTGAAGTTTTTGTACCGGTAGCTGCAAATGCAAAAACTTTTCACCTTAATAATAATATTGCTGTTATTGTGTTTGATATCCGTAGTAAAGATGAAATTTTGTCCTGCATGGTAAAGTTGAAATTTTTATTACAAAAAGATCCATCGTTGAAAAACAATGATGATTTGGAAGCGTCAGGAATTGCTAAATTTTATGACATATCTACTCAAATCGATGAAATTAAAAATGACGCAACCATCTCAACTCAAGCAATCAAAGATAATAATAAACAAATCAACTCTGCTGCCGGAGGATTCCAAAATCTTTATAACAATTTAAGACGTAGTACAAAAAAAGAACTAACCCCAGAAACTTTGGCAAAGGTTCAAAAAACTCTTTCGGTGGCAGATTTCTCAAGCTTTATTCGGAGACAATCTGTTTGTGCAATCATCGGAAAATCTTCCCCTCAAAGGGTATTTGATGAGGTGTATGTATCTATACCTGATTTGAGGGAAATGTTATTGCCAGATATTGAATTGACACTCAGTCCATGGTTGTTTTTATCACTGAGTGAAACTTTAGACAGACGGGTTTTGCAAACAATAAGCAGGCATGATGACGGTTCATTATTAGGTAATTTCAGTATAAATATAAATGTATCTACGATTTTATCTGATGATTTTATGAGATTTGATGATAACATCAACGCATCAATGCGCTCTACCATTGTATTGGAATTGCAATTGATGGATATCTTTAGCGATATTAATGCTTATATGTTGGCAAAAAATTTTGCACAAGCGCGCGGATACAAAATTTGTATAGACGGAATAACCGTTGATAAGCTTAATTATCTAAACAGACAAAGTTTGCAATGTGATTTAATGAAAATAATATGGCACCCTTCTTTCTATGATGTTATGTGTCAGGATCCTCATTTCATGGATTATACCAACAAAGCTGAAAGAGCTAAAATGATTTTATGCAGAATCGATGATCCTAAAGCAGTAGAAGTTGGTAATTCTATCGGAATAAATCTTTATCAAGGCAGATATATTCAACGCTTATTAAATCAGCGTGCAGGTATTCAAAAATAAACGGTTTCTTATCTTGAAACTGTTTAACCTAAAGAAGCCGTTTATTTTAATATCATGCTTGTAAGTTTTTTCTTAATAAAGCGTCTTTTTTGCGGAGCTTTTCTTTCTTGAGTTGCTCTATTCTTATCATATTTTTCCATATATAGCTTTCTTCCTTCTTTACTACGGAATCAAGACGTATATTTTTAAGCTTTAAGCTTTCGATAGTATTATAAATATATTCCATAGGGCTCCTCCTTTGCGGATTACCCGTTTAGTATAATCATCATTATTATAATTTTCCAGAAAAAACTAATCTAACTCAGATAATTTTTGAGCCTGAACTTCCATAACCAATGCATCTATTATCTCATTTAATGCATCTCCGCTAACAACTTCATCTAACTTATATAACGTGAGATTTATACGGTGATCTGTAACTCTGCCTTGTGGATAATTATAAGTTCTGATACGTTCAGATCTGTCTCCACTACCAACTTGTAATTTTCTTTTTTCAGAATATGCCGCATCAGCAGCTTCTTTTTGAGCATTGTACAATCTTGCTCTCAGTTTTCTCATTGCATTATCTCTATTCTTAAATTGAGAACGTTCTTCTTGAGATTCAACTACTATCCCACTGGGAATATGGGTTATCCTTACTGCTGAACTGGTTTTGTTGACCTTTTGTCCGCCGGCGCCTGATGAGCGAAATGCCTCCATCTTAATATCCGCAGGATTAATATAAATATCAACTTCTTCCACCTCCGGCAAAACGGCAACCGTTGCGGCTGAAGTATGAACACGCCCTTGAGACTCTGTTACAGGAACTCTTTGTACACGATGTGCGCCGGATTCAAACTTCAATTTAGAAAAAACATCTTTTCCGCTAATGGAAGCTGTGGCTTCTTTATATCCGCCAATTTCATTTTCACTGGCATCCATAATTTCAAACTTCCATCCTTGTAATGCCGAATATCTTTGATACATTTCAAACAAAACGCCAGCAAATAATGCTGCTTCATCTCCACCGGTTCCGGCTCTGACTTCTAAAATTGCATTTTTTTCATCTTCTGCATCTTTGGGAAGTAAAAGTATCTTTATTTCTCTTTCCAAAGTCGGAAGCTGATCTTTCAACTCAAAGTATTCGGCTTCGGCCAATTCTCGCATTTCTTTATCCAATGACACATCTTCAAATAAAACTTTAGCATCTTCCATGTCTTTTTTAGCTTTATTATAGGCGTTGATGGCCTCAACAATCGGGCTAAGGGTAGAAAGTTCCTTATTCATCTTAATCAGCTCATCAGAGTTCAAACCCGGCTCTGAAATTAAAGCTTCAAGCTCGCTATGTCTATTTACAACATTGGCTAATTTTTCCGCAAAATTCATTTTATATTCCTTTTTATCTTCTCTAAAAACAAGAAAACAGCCTCGATATACATCGGGCCATTTCCTAAATACAATATCTTGGGCTAATGTGCTTGAGATAAGAACGGATCAAGTGCAATATTGGTCTTTTTGTTAGGACGTGCAACTTGAACAAGTTTTCCATTAATATAAACTTCCGCTCCATTAACCTTGCCTATGGACACAATCATACCCTTTCCGCCTTCGGGTACAACATATTGGTCTCCGGCTTGCAACACTTTGCTGATATATAATTTCTCTTTATCTTTAACTTCTATCCATGTTTCTTCTTTGATTTTTATAACAACGTCTTCTGTTTTATTATCACCAATTTTCTCTGCCGGCTGTTCGGTTTCAAAAGATTCATCGGTTACAACCACCTGATTAACAACCGGAGCCTCTTGAGTATTACTTAAATTTTCTTCATCATTTACGACTAATACTTCTTCTTTTTCCTCAGGAGTTACGGAGTAATCTTCAACAACGATAGGAGCGGTATTTTTATTTTCAACATCAACGACAACCTCTGTCTCTGAAACAACTGATTGTTCAGCATTAAGATTGTAGAAATGCCAACCGGCGTATACTGCAACTATCGCCAAAAGACTGATCAGCAGATATTTTCTACCAGGAACATTAGCTTCCTCTTGAGCTTCTAACATATACATATCGCCATCAATATTAGTATTTGTTTCTTCTTTATACAGCTCAACAATATTTCCGCTATTCAGACCTAAAAAGTTTGCATATGAACGGATAAACCCTATTCCATAAGGAATTGGAGGAATTTCCTCATAATTACTTTCTTCTATGGCTTCTATATAAATTTTGCGAATACAAAGTTTTTTGGAAATATCAGGTATGCGCAATCCTTTTTGTAAGCGCATTTCTTTTAATAGGCTACCAACTTTGTTAACATTTTTTTTGGCAACTGTTTTATCTTCAGCAGTTTGTATTTGCTCGTCGGTTTCTTTATTTTTTTTCACGTCTTGGTCCTTTACTGTAATAAGAATCGGAATTTAGTTGATTGTTACATACTTTTCAATAAATTTCAATACCGTGGTCGGTAGCATAGGATATTAATTGTTGCCTGATGCTATTTCGATTGGATTTCAGTAAAATATTCATATAATCAGTAATATCCTCAACCCGAGCTGTTCTTATCATACTTTTTATCTTTCCGAAAGATGCACCGGAAACTGACAAATTGCGATATCCCAAACCTAACAACGCCAGAGCTTCTATCGGATTTGAAGCCATTTCTCCGCATACGGAGCAAGGAACCCCTGCTGAAGCGGACAAAAATGATATTGCATACATTATTCTCAAAAATGGTGCCGATAAAACATCATAACGCTCCATAAGACGCGGGTTTCCTCTATCGCACGCAAACACAAATTGAGCAAGATCATTGGTACCGACAGAAACAAAATCTGCTTCTTTTAATATATCTTCGAGCTGAAAAACTACTGAAGGAACTTCTATCATCAATCCGACATTTACTTTCTTGGGGATATTCCTGTTACGTTTTTTTTCTTTTTCCAACTCTAACATCAGAGTTTCTTTAGCTTCTCTGAATTCCGATAAGTTTGATATCATCGGAAACATAACATTTAGTTCTTTTCCGGCAGATGCCCTTAAAAATGAACGCATTTGATTTCTTAAAATAGCCCTTCTATCTAAGGTTATACGAATCGAACGCCAACCGATAGCCGGATTTTCTTCTCCGCCATAACGCCAATAAGGCAACAACTTATCCGAACCAACATCTAAACTTCTGAAAACTACTTTCTTTCGACCGGCTTTATCCAATAATTCTTGATAATACTGTGTTTGTTGTTCTACACTCGGCATGGTTTCTGATGCCATAAAAGGTATTTCCGTTCGATACAAGCCAACCCCATCACAATTTGTGGTACTGATATAATCCAAATCAAAATTTAATCCGACATTAATATAAAGGTTTATTCTGACATCATCTTTGGTTTTAGAAGGAAGCTTCCGTAATGTAGCCAGTTTTTTCCTTAATTTTTCACGTTCTTCAAGGCGATCAATAAATTTTTGACGGACATTCTGATCTGGCTGTATGTAAACATAACCTTCATCGCCATCAACACCGATGAGCTCTCCGTTTTTTATCTCGGTGTATATGCCTTTTATTTTAGAAACGACCGGAATCCCTAAAGCTTTAGCAACTATTGCCACATGCATTGTGGGAGTTCCATCTTCAATTATAAGTCCTCTAATCTTATGATAATCATAATCCATAAGATCAGCCGGCCCCATCGTTTGCGCTACAACAATTATATCTTTTGCGTTTTTTAAAAAACTATTATCGATGTTGTCTCCATATATATAGCCCAAAAGCCTGTCCGTAATATCCCTCAAATCATGTAGACGTTCTCGCATATAGTTATCTGTTGTGCCGGAAAGGCGTTTCCACATATCTTCATATGCTCTTTCTACGGCAGCCTCTGCCGTGAGTCCTCCATCTATATTATCGGTTATTCGCTTATACCATCCTTTATCTTTAGCAAACATGCGATATGCATCTAAAATATCTACATGCTCCCCCATTCCCAATTTTGCTGCATCAAATTTATCATCTAAATCCTGATTCATTTGTGCGTGAGCCGTAGCTAATTTGTTAAGCTCCTGTTCTTTATTTTCTGCAAAAATTTTAGTAATATTATGATGACGTCGATGTATAGCAGCTATTCCAATACCTACTCCATTGCTTAAAGATATTCCTTTATACTTATCTTTTCTGTTTTTGGTATTTTTTGTGCCATTCATAATATTTTGCCTTGAGATTTCAGTTGTATTATATAATATAAATATATAGGTAAAAACTTAATTAAAAAGGATAAAAAAATGCCTAATTTATATAAACGTGGTGACAAAGATACAAGACCTTGGGGAACTTGGGAAGTGCTTGAAAGCGGTGCTAATTTTTGTGTTAAGAAAATTGTTGTAAACCCAAATCAAAAATTATCTTTACAGTTGCACCATTTTCGCAATGAACATTGGATTATTGTAAAAGGAGAAGCCTTAATAACTTTGGAAGAACACGAGTTATTCAAAAATGCCGGTGAAAATGTATTTATTCCAGCCAATACAAAACATCGCATACAAAATAACTCATCATCTTCAATTGAATTTATAGAAGTGCAAACCGGAGATAATCTTGATGAAAATGATATTATAAGATTTGAAGATATATACGGAAGAGTTTAATTTATCTAATTTTATATTGACTTAAATACTTAAAATTCTTAGTATTCTGTCAATATCAACATTTTGAAGAAGTTATTAAAAATGAATTTTAAAGATCTTGGTTTAAGTGATAAAACAATTAAGGCAATAGATGAACTTGGAATAAAAGAACCGACAACCGTTCAGGCTGATGTTATTCCCTCTATATTAGAGGGTAAAGATGTGTTTACCATAGCACCACAGGGTTGCGGAAAAACAATGTCTTATGTATTGCCGTTATTAGATATAATCAGTAATAAAAAAGCACAAAACATTCTTATTGTTACACCTAATTCAAACAATTCCGTAACAGTTTCCGATCAGTTAGCTATATTTAACAGATACCATATCGAAGATGAAAACGCATCAGATGAAGACATTTCAAGTGAAGCTAACGTTATTATAGGCTCTCCGGATCTGCTGTTAGATGTGATAGAAAGCGGTAGAGCAAATATATCCTCAACAAATATTTTGGTTGTCGATGATATCAATCTAATCAAAAAAAATAAGCAATTGGACAATCTTGAAAAGATTTTGGAAATGCTACCGGCAGAAAAACAAAATATTGTATACACCAATCGCAGATCCAAAGAAACGCAGAGTGTGTTAGAAAAAATATTAAAAGCACCGGAAGAAATTAAAGTTGATAAGAATAAAGAACAAGAAGCTCAAAAATCCGCATGTCCTGATGCCGACAAGCAGATAATCAAAAACAATCATAGCCGTCAAATTTTTTCAATCCAAGATGAAGAAGCTCTAAAAATCATAAAAAAAACTAATGCTTTTGATGGAAGAGTTCCCAAATTTATACTTATAAAAGGTATTTTGGCTGAAGATAACAATTCCAAATAATATTATAAGGCGGTTTATCCGCCTTATTTTGTTTGTGATGCTTCTATATAATTTCTGATATCTGCTCCGAATGTTTCTCTAACATAAGAAGTGAGTTCCGATAAGTTTGCTTTATATTTATTAGCAGCTTCTTGAGCTTGTAAAACTACATCAATCTTCATTCTTTTCTCAACAAATGCTCTACGTTCTGCAGCTCCGGCAATATTTTTAACTGCAGCAAGGTTAAATAGAATATGTGCAGTATATACATCTTGAGTATATTTTGTGCCTTCTGCCAGTATATCTCCTAAAAGCATCATAGCATCAACACGACCTTGATCAACGGCTTTGTGAAGATAGTTTACAGCCAACCCATAGTTTTGTGGAACACCCCAACCATTTATATACATATTGGACAACACATATTGAGCCTCATCAAAACCTGATTGTGCTGCATGCTTGATTAATGAGGCTGCTAAATTATAATTTTTAGGACGCAACTTTCCTGTATAATAAGCGTAACCTAACATAAATTGTGCAATGGGATTATTGGCTTTGGCTGCTTTTTCAAAATATGTCATCGCCTTAATTTCATCTTTATCCGCACCATTTCCGCTAATCAAAATAAAAGCCAAATTAACTGCCGCTTCTGCATTATCAAGTGCGGCAGCTTGCGAAAATAAAGCAACCGCTTTGGAAGAACTTCTGGAAACCCCAAGCCCTCCATAATATAGACTCCCCAGATTGTTAAGTGCTATCGGATTTCCTTGTAGTGCTGCTTTAGTATAATAGTTATGCGCTTTTTTATAATCTATTTCAATTCCGTTAGTTCCGTATAAATATGAATAGCCTAAAAACAATTGCGCATTAACATCTCCTTCGTCTGCCAGTCTTTGGGTGGTAGCAATAGTATCCTCTTTTGACTGAATGTTTTTTTTATGCTTTGAACCAAAATTAAGAAACGAAAATATACTATTTTTATCATTTTCTTCAGAGGTAGCGGTATCTGAATTATTTTTTACATCTTCCAATAAAAAAGATACATCATTTTTTTCAGATGAAAGTGCCGGACAAGCAATAAACACGCATAGCGCAAAAATAAATAATTGTTTCATTATGACATACCTGTAAATTCTTAGAGTTAGTAATTATTTTAATCAACATTGTTTTTTTTGCAAGCAAAAACCCCGTTTCTTCTGAAACGGGGTTTTGTTTGTTACTGGAATTAGAATAATTTGAGAATACCTTGAGCTGCTTGTGAAGCCAAAGACAAGGAATTAATAGCCAATTGTTGACGAGTTTGCAGAGCAAGCATATTTGCAGATTCTTCGTTCATATCAGCTAATACTAATTTGTCAGAACCTTCTGTCAATACATTAACCAACTCTTCTGTAAAGTTTTCACGATTTTGAAGAATTGAGAAATTTGTTCCCAACTCTGATGACCAAGTGCGCAATGTATTAATAGCAGCGTCAACAGCATTCAAAGCTGTTTCCAAAGCTTTATTATCAGCATTATCCCAACCTTCTCCGGTAACTAACATTAAGCCTTCCGAATCGGCTTCAACGCCTTTTACCAAAAGATTAGAAGATCTATCTTCATTAAAGTTAACTTTCAAATTTTCACTTTGCAGTAGGTTGGTACCTTTATATCCGGAATCCTTGGCCAATTGGTCTATTTGGCGTAAGATTTCATTATATTGATCTTGAGAAGATGTACGTGCATTAGGAACGGTAGCAAGACCGGCACTGGTTAAATCCACACCATTAGCTTTACCGGCAAGTGACCAAGAAACCTCTTTATCTGTACTATAAATAATCAATCCTTTTTTATCGTCGCTAACATCAACTTTGAAAGGATCTCCTAAAGTAGTCTTTAAATTAGCGGCAAAAGCCTCTATTGTATCAGCTTCATCAACTTTAACCGTTGTTGCCGCAGCTCCATCAATAGAAAAAGACAATTCAACGTCTGTTTCTGCACCTGCCTTAAAATCAGATGCATTAACTTCAATTTTATTAACATCAGACGCTGCGGTATCTCTGGCTGTATTAATCAAAGCTTTTGCCTGCTCAACAAATGTTGTAATAGCAGCAATACCTTCGTCAGCAGCTTTAATAGTCTGGATACCTTGCCCCATAGAATCCAACAATGAGTTCAAATCGCTGGCTCTATTGGTTAAAGATGTTGACGCATAATAAGAAGACGGATTATCTAAAGCTGAGTTAACTTTTTTACCACTAGAAAGACGTTCTTGTGTCATATCTACGAGGCTTTGCGTATTTTGCAATGAAAGCAAATTAGAACGCATTGATGCTGTTAATGAAATATCTGACATTATTTTCTCCAGTAAGCTTAACGTAAAAGCCATATATCCTACACAACATTTACGCCCTCAAATTCTTTACAAAGACTATACTGGTCTTTTTCTTGTCGTAATTCTTAACCTTTTATTAACTGTTGTCAATCACCCTATAACCACTGTGCATAACTTATTTATATATACAAAAAAAATCCGCCCCAAAGGAGCGGATTTCATTTTGAGCTATACTTATTAGAACAATCTCAATACAGACTGAGAAGCCTGAGAAGCCAAAGACAAAGAGTTAACAGCCAATTGCTGTCTGGTTTGCAGAGCAAGCATATTTGCAGACTCTTCGTTCATATCAGCCAAGGTTAA
>SUUR01000028.1 GCA_015062435.1 Alphaproteobacteria bacterium
GTCATTAAAGGTGCCACTTTGGCGGATATGGACAAGCGGATAAACATGAGACATGTCTTGTGCATATTATGATACCTTAGTGGCACAATTATCTTTCCCATGTTCTAAGATAACATAGGTTTTGCAACGTGTCAACCAAATATCGGGATAGGTGGACGAATTTGCCATGTTATTATAAAAAAAAGGAGAAGCTCAATTAACCTCTCCATTTTTTAATCTGCAATTTGATAATTATTAAAATTGCCCGTGACAATGTTTGAACTTTTTACCACTGCCACATGGACATAAATCGTTGCGAGATACTTTTCCCCATGTATCCGGATTATTGGGATCTACCTCACCTTTGGAGTATTTGAAAGGTGTGGTCTTTTCCGGAGTTTCAGATGTTGATTTACCATCTAATAAAGATACAGGGCTTTCATGTACTGCCTGCATGTTTTTGTGGCGTGGAGTTTGTTGTTCTACGGTATCTGCATCTTTATTTTGGATTACCGTGCGCAACAATATAAAGGTCACTTTCTCGCCTAACTGATTAAGCATATCTGAGAACATATTGAATGCTTCTTTCTTATATTCATTAAGCGGATCTTTTTGTCCATATGCTCTCAACACAATAGTATGACGCATGTAGTCCAAAGTTGCGATATGATCTTTCCATAATCCGTCCAGTTCTTGCAAAAGGATTGATTTCTCAACCAAATGAACGATATCTTCAGGAACTTGAGAGTTTTTCTCAGCTACCTTTGAATTAATAAATTCAATAACTTTATCAACCAGTTTTTCACTATCCATCTCTGTTTCTGAAGCCCAATCAGATATAGGCATATCCACACCTGAGAAACGCAATAAATCTTGCCTGATATCTTCTATCGGCCACTCTTTGGGTGAAGAACCGTAAATAATACGATTATATATAATATTGCGTAATTGATCTGATCTCATATCCATAATGGTTTCAGATACATCATCGGCTTCCATTAATTCTTTACGTTGTTCATAGATAACTTTACGTTGATCATTCATAACATTGTCATATTTAAGAAGATTTTTACGAATATCAAAGTTACGTTCTTCTACTTTTTGTTGTGCTTTTTCAAGTGCTTTGCTTATCCACGGATGAACCAATGCCTCACCTTCAGGCAAACCTAAACGTTGCAACATCAGACTCATTCTCTCTGAACCGAAAATGCGCATTAAATCATCTTCTAATGAAAGATAAAACTTTGATGTTCCCGGATCTCCCTGACGTCCTGAACGTCCACGCAATTGGTTATCTATACGGCGACTTTCATGACGTTCGGTACCTAAGATATATAAACCACCCGCAGATTTTACTTTTTCTTTATCGGCTTCAACTTCAGCTTTTATCTTTTCTCTTAAAGCCAAAATTTGTTCTTCTGTTTCGTTTCCTTTTAATTGTTCTTTTAAACGCATATCTACGTTACCGCCAAGTTGGATATCTGTTCCTCTTCCAGCCATATTTGTGGCGATTGTAATAGCTCCGGAAACACCGGCTTGAGCAACAATGGCTGCTTCTCGCTCATGGTGACGTGCGTTTAAAACCTCAAATTTAACTTTAGATGACTTGCTTAACAAATCTGCAACCAGTTCAGATTTCTCAATAGATGTTGTACCTACTAATACCGGTTGCCCTTTTTCATGACATTCAAGAATAGTTTTGATGATAGCTTCGTATTTTTCCTTTTCGGTACGATAAATTTCATCGTGTAAATCTTCTCTTTGAACCGGACGATTGGTCGGTATTTCAACACAACTTAAATTATATATATCATTAAACTCCGCCTCCTCTGTCATGGCTGTTCCGGTCATTCCTGACAGTTTGGGATAAATACGGAAATAATTTTGGAATGTGATAGATGCCAAAGTTTGATTCTCTGATTGTATCTTAACATTTTCTTTGGCCTCAATTGCCTGATGCAAACCGTCTGAATAGCGACGCCCTTCCATCATACGGCCGGTAAACTCATCAATAATTACAACTTTACCGTTTTTAACGATGTAATCAACATCTCGAGTAAACATTTTGTGTGCTCGCAATGCCTGATTTACGTGATGAACCAAACTCACGTTGGAAATATCATACATTCCTCCGGTTTCTATCAGCCCGACATTTTTAAGCAATTCTTCAATATGAGTCATTCCTTGCTCTGTTAATGTTACTGAACGGGATTTTTCATCTTTTTCATAATCTGAAGAATTTAGCTGAGGTATGATTTTATTAACCAAAATGTATTTTTCAGAACTGTCTTCTGCTGCTCCGGATATAATTAACGGTGTTCTGGCTTCATCAATTAAAATAGAATCTACTTCATCTACAATTGCAAAGTTAAACGGACGTTGAACCATGTCTGAACGACGAAACTTCATGTTATCTCGTAAATAGTCAAAACCCAGCTCATTGTTAGTTGCGTAGATAATATCGCTATTATATGCTTGACGACGTTCCTCATCTTCTTTTTCGTGAATAATATAATCAACACTCAAACCAAGAAAACGATAAACTTGCCCCATCCATTCAGCATCTCTTTTGGCCAAATAATCATTAACCGTCACAATGTGAACACCTTTACCTTCAAGGGCATTGAGATATGCAGCCAATGTGGCTACCAATGTCTTTCCTTCACCGGTTTTCATCTCTGCAATCTGGCCCTGATGTAAAACAATACCACCAATCAGTTGAACATCATAGTGACGTTGACCGAGTGTTCTCTTGGCAGCCTCTCGAACTACGGCAAAAGCTTCCGGCAATAATTCATCTAAAGTTTCACCTTGTTTTATGCGGTTGCGAAATTCATCTGTTTTATTGCGTAATTGCTCATCGGTAAGTATGGCAATATTTGATTCCAGTGAATTGATTTTATCAACTATTTTTAATTGTTTTTTAATGTATCTGTCATTGGCGCTGCCAAAAATCTTGCGTGCAAGAGAGCCTATCATAATTTTGCTTTTCCTTATTTAAATATATCAATTAGTTTACATTTAGTGTTTTATCTCTCAGAAGTCAATAGATTGATTATAAGTTATGAACGTAAGAGAAAAAAAAGTTGGCATCTGATAACTTTTTATTATATAAATTACTAAGAATGAATTTTCTAATTTAAAATAAGGAGATTGATAATGATTAATCATAAATTTGCGATTTTGGCTCTGACAAGTACTTTGGTTCTTAATGCCGCTATCGCCAATGCTGCCGGAAAAAACGGAGTTGCAGCAGTCGTTAACGGTCAAAATATTACTGTTGCCGAAATCAAAGAAGCATATGAATTGGCGCCGGGAGCAAAAGATAAGGTCTCTTTTGAAGAATTTTATACCAAAACTCTTGATGACTTTGTTGCTAATGAGCTTGTATATCAAACCGCTGTTGCGGCTAAGGTTACAGATACTCCGGAATATAAAGCTCAACTGAAAACCATGAAAAAAGGATTAGCTTCTAAGGTATATCTGGAAAAAGAAGTGGATAAAATGCTAACCGATGATAAGCTTAAAAAAGTTTATAATGACTACAAAAATAACTTTAAAGCCGAAAAAGAAGTTAAGGCAAAGCACATTTTGGTTGATAATGAAGACAAAGCTAAAGAAGTTATCAAAAAACTTAATAATAAAGGAAATTTTGATAAGTTAGCTAAAGAATATTCTAAAGAGCCTGCAGAACTGGGATATTTCACAAAAGAAGTTATGGTACCTGAGTTTGCTGAAGCTGCTTTTGATCTCAAAAAAGGACAATTTACCAAAGAACCTGTTAAAACTCAATTCGGATATCATGTGATTTTGGTTGAAGATATTCGTGATGCCAAACCTCTGACTTTTGACAAAGCAAAAGAACAAATTAAAGGTGTGGTAGCTCAAAGTGCTTTGGGAAAAGTTTTGGATAACATTTCATCTAAAGCTAGCGTTGTCAGATACGATTTCAAAGGAAAAGAAATTGCAAATCAATAAATCTGATGATGGTGCAAAATTTAATAAGGGCTATCAAATTGATAGCCCTTATTTAGTTGATGATTTCAAAAAGCTTTAATCTGACATAATCTCTACGTGGTTGAGAAATGTTATCTTGCTGAAGATAATCTTCCAACAAAGTTCTTATTTCTTGTTTGTACTTATTGCGACCATTGGCAATATTAACTATTGCATGAACTGCGGCTCTAAATATCTGATCATCTTCTACCTGAAGCTGATCTGCCAATACCAAATATGGCGGAGTGTAGGTATCTTTCTTTTTTATAAGGCTCAAATCGTAAGAATTTTTTTGTATCTTTTGAGCTATTTTTTCGGAAATATCATTATCTTTGGGACGACTTCTCCAGATAATGCTACGTCCGGTTTGCAAAACAAGCTTTCTTATCTTATTTAATATACCTTTTTTGGGAGTTTCCGTCATACAAACCTTCCTTATTATTTACCGGTATATTTTATATATTTTTTACATTTGTTTATAAACTTTTGAAATTCTGCCATTATACCTGATTTTTCTTCACAAGTTTGACTATCTTCGTTCCAGATACCGCCCTTTTCTTCACATTCAATTCGAGGACGATTGGTGTATTGATAATAAGCATAAAAAATCCCACAACCCAATAAAACCAACATGATTAAAACTATTAAGTGTTTTAAGATAAACAAAATACCCCATGCTACTATTATCGCAACAATAACCAATTTATTCATCGCCGGATTATTATCCAAAATATATGCCTGAAAAGCAAAATAGATAATTGCAAGCAAACACAGTGCCGTTAAAGGGTGATGCAATGGCCAAATAAAAATTCTTTTTAAAATACTTTTTTTCTCGGTGTTATCTTCACTCATGCAAATATTCCTTTTATATTATGCTACTTATTGGCAACTTTCTTATTATCATCTGTTTTGGCAAACATAGTTTTATAAGAACTATGTAAGTTCGAAACCATTTTTTTGAAGTTTGCAAGATTAGTTCCGCTCAAATTTTCTCCGGTAGAAGCTCTGATTGTTCTCGGATTAACTCGTCTGCCATTTTGAATAACTTCATAATGCAAATGAGGTCCGGTAGAACGTCCGGTACTGCCGACATAAGCTATCACCTGCCCTTGCTTTACTCTAACACCGGGACGAATCCCTTTTGCAAAACTTTGCATATGTCCGTATGCAGTTGAAAACTCAGAATTATGGCGGATCTTAATATAATTACCATAAGAACCATTGTATTTGGCAACCTGAACAACACCATCTCCGCCGGCATATATAGGAGTTCCCTTAGGAGCGGCATAATCAACACCCCAATGTATTTTTGAACGTTTTAAAATAGGATGATAGCGCTTTCCAAATGGAGAGGATATACGAGCATTGCGCATCGCTAAAGGTTTTTTATCTAGTGTTTTTTTCAGAGCCGTGCCTTTTTCGGTATAGTAATCAACACCTCCGTTTTTGTCCTTAAAACGATACATGGCAATTTTGTCTTTTCGCAAAATTAAAGATGCATAAAGTATATCTCCGGATTTTACGACTTTGCCATCCGAATCGATGTAATTCTCATAAATTATTTCAAACTTATCTCCTTTTCGGACATCTTTACGAAAGTCTACACCATAGGCAAAAATTGATATAAAATTATGTACAATACGGTTAGGAATATTATTGTCTTGCATGCTTATTGAAAGATTACCGTCTATTATTCCGCTTGCGCTGTTTACTTCTTTGATCAGTTCTTGTTTAATATCAGCTATTTCATATTGATTTTGATCATTAAGTGTGGCGATAATCTTCTGACCTATTGAAGGCTCTATAATTACGGTATTTACTCTTACGGTTTCTTTCGTATGATTATTTATGGTAATATTTGCTAAAATTTTTTGCCCTACTTTCAAATCTCTCGGATCATAGTGTTTTTTCAGAGCATAAAATAAATCATTAGCTTGTGAACGATTAAGCCCCAGATTTGTAAAGATAGAAATTAAAGTATCTCCTTTTTGAACAATAATCTCTTTATCAATACTTTTTTGACGGACAATATTGTTAACCAACGAAAATAATGCTCTGATATTCTCAACAGTATCTTGCGGGTAAACCGTTTGAAGGTCAGTCATATCCGGTGTAATGTGATTCTCAATCATCAAATAATCTAATTTTTCATCAGAAGATACTGATGCTTCTACCGAATTGTTGTTAGCCAAAGATACAATAAAAGCAAAAACAACCGCACATGCATAGCCTACGGCAATCATCTTGCGACGACTACGACGTCTAATGTTAACACTTATATATCTACCGATCTGCATAATTTTTATCCTAAAAAAATACTTGGCTTTTAGCTTATCGTTTATAAATCTTTGCTTGATAATAAATTTTTATGTGCAAAATATAAAGTAAATTATAGGTTATATGTGTATAAATCAGGATTATAACGTAATTTTATAAAAAAAATACACATTTTGCAAAAAAATACTTGCTTTTATTTTTTTTGTTGTTTATAAGAATATTCGTCGTTGGGGGTGTAGCTCAGTTGGTTAGAGCGCCTGCCTGTCACGCAGGAGGTCGCGAGTTCGAGCCTCGTCACTCCCGCCAGTTTAGAAAAGTGCCTGTCTACGGCACTTTTTTTGTTTTTAAATTGTTATAAAACTATCTGTTTAAGTCTTTCTTCTTTTATGAGCAAAATAATGTGTTATATTTTAAAGAGCTGTTTTTAGAGCAGTTTAAGCAAGCTATAAACAAATATTTTTGATTTATATGATATAAAAATTAGTTCGTTTATAACCCACTCACTCCAGCCAGAGTTAAAAAGTCGCTATTTCTAGCGACTTTTTTATTATTCCGCAGGTTTACACCAATTATCAATAAAATCATATAATTCTTTAATGTCCCGCTTGGGTTTTGCGTTATTGGAGCTTGTTTCTAATCGTACTGCTTCGGTATTTATGGTTGAAACAGAACGTTCTTGTTGCGGTTGAGGATGATTATCCACAGATGTTCCGCCAGAAAAGCGTCCGCTTAAACGTGCTAAAAACGCCGCAGGAGATTTTCTTAAATTATTATCTGACACTTTACAATCTCCTTATATGTTCCAAACTTTCTGAGCCAATGCTCGAACACCTTCTTCTCCATAAACTTCTTTCACTTCTTCAAGCATATTATGCAAAGTATCTGATAATGTATCTTCTACCGGTATCTCCGGAACTCTTGTTACTTGACACATATAAGAATTAATAACTTCTTCGCCCTGCATCTCAATCATCATTAATTGATTTGAACTAAATATCTTAGAACGAACTTCTTCTACAATATTGGTATAAATATAAGCCTTGCTTTGATTGCGAATCAGAATACCACAATTGCGCCCGTCATAAACAAATTCTGCCGTTTCTATCGGAGCTTCATTCAATTGAGTACAGATCCCCATCTGACCATCATTTTCCAATATCTCAAATTCTTCAACTAAGATTTTATCTATCATTTATATATTCTCCTTATAATTAATGTTAATAAATTATCTTCCGGTATATGCTTTGACAAAAGCTTTATTATATGTATTTTTAATTTCCGCAGCATTAGATTTGACATTTCGAATAAGCGGATCATTTTTGATTTCTTTTCCAATTTTACGGAAAGTATTGGCTATTGCCTTTCCACCTTTGGCAACACCTCTTACCATTGATTTAGCTAAATTTTCTCCGCCTTTAACCGCATTTTGAGCTCCATCTCTTATAAACTTCTTAGCATTGTCCACGCCAATTTTAATTGCCTGATGTGTCTTTTTTGCGGTATCTATCCCTTTTTTAACCCCCTTCACAGTGGCTCCTAAAGCATATCCTGCACAATGAACATAAAATTTACCTGCATTTCTGGCCACGGTTAAACTTCCTTTGGCAACATCTAACGGAAATCTGGCAACAGCTTTTGCTCCGGTAACCATACCCTGCCCTATTAATTTCAAATCTCTTTTAACGGCTCTATTAAACATAATCCGTTTGGCTTTGTGATGTCTATAAGATGTGCGAGCAAATTTTTTGGCATTATCTACACCAACTTTGATTGCTTCATGAGCCTTTTGCACGTTTTCTATACCTTTGTTATAACCTCTGGCAATTGTGCCCATAGCATATCCGGCGCCTTTAATTGCAGTATCGGTTATTTTACGATCTATTTTTAAGGCGGTGTTGTATATTGCTCTCCCTGCTGTTATAGGCAGTTTTATTGCCTCAACAGCTCCATTAACCATATTATCTCCGATAATTTTTATACCTTTTTTCAACGACTGCTTATTTTTTCTAATTATAGCCTTCAAACGCAGAACTTTGCCGTTCAACATGTTTTTAACTTCATCTTTTTGAGCCTGACGAATTTTTTTCTTATTTTCTTCTAACTCATTTTGAAGTTCTAATATCTTTTCAAGTGTTGACATTTCGACCTCCTTCATTTCTGTTGCTAATTTTATTTTACAATATATTTTATCAATATTCAACATAAACTTACAAATATTTGACAAAAGAATTGAAAGAAGTTTTAATTAAAATATACGCCGATTATGGATAATACACCTAAAATAACGGCGAAACCTTTTCTTATACTAAATGTATCCATCTTAAATAAAACAGATAATCCGAATATTAAAAATATACGTAACTGAGAAATTATCATAACTATGGTCGGTGCATCATTTATAAAACTGAATGTTTCTAAGATAAAATATATGCTCTCCAACAAACCGATTATCAAACATAAAAAAAACACATTATTCCACCAATATTTGTTGATTTCTATAAATTTTGTTTGAGGTTTCTTAAAATAATAAAGATAGGCAAAATATGGTATTGCAAGCAGATAATATACAAGATTTATAGCTATCTCATTAGCTCCTAAATTATCGGATATTTTTACCAAATATGGTGCTGATACATAAAATATCACCGAAGCAAAAACCCAAACAAAACCAATGAGCTTAAAATGCTTGATACAGCTTTGTTTTTTTAACAAGCAGTCTTTACTAAAAATAACTATTGATGAAATAAAAATACTAAACATCAACATAAAATATGGAGTTATCTTAATATAGCCGATAACGGAATCGACACTAAGCGTGATAAACAAATTGCTGCTTTCTATTAACCCCACCAAGCCTAACGGCAGGTATTCCAATGATTTTACAAAGCATACATAGCCTAAAAGAACAAGAATTGCATGTATAAACAGATATGGAACTGATTCTGGTGTCCATTCAATATCGGTCAATGCTCCAAATAAATACTGAAGCAAAAAAGCCACTATTGATGTATAGAGTAAAACTTTATAGTAGTTGTATTTGTTTACGGAATAATCCAATAAAGCATCAGAAAATGAATTGGCGATTGTTGCTATAACGGCACTATATCGATAATTCATTTTAATAACCTCTCTTTTGAATGTCTTTTTCTAATATAATCATTACTTTATAAAAGAACAGGCTCTATGAATTATTTAGAGCCTGTCACCTATTTATTCTTCTACCTCTTCTTCTCGAGGTTTGGTTTGTACTTTGATACGAGTAATTCGCATATTATCAACCGATATTACCTCATAGATACAGTACTCATCTTCTACGATATCTTTGGCTTTTGGTTCTCTACCCAACAAACCAAACACATATCCACCGACAGTACTTTCCTCATGCTCAACAGCAGGGAGCCCCATGCAATCAAAAGCATCTTCTATCAGAACAGTACCATCAAATTCACAAATACATTCCGTAATCTTTTTGATGGGTTCACAAAGCGGATTATCGTGTTCATCTAAGATGTCACCAACCAGTTCTTCTAAAATATCTTCCATTGATAACAGGCCTGCTGTTCCGCCATATTCATCAACAACGATAGCCATGTGTATCCTTTTGGTCATCATCTCATGCAAGATATCTGAAATAGATTTATTCTCAGGCACAAACAATACCTTGCGAGATATTTTAGCTAAAAAGTCTTTATCATTTCTCTCGCTGTTATGCTCAATTATATCTCTGATATGTATCATACCAATAATATGATCTCTATCTTTGTTGCATAACGGGAAACGAGTGTGATGATGTTTTTTGATAAAGTCTAAAACTTCATCATTACTGCTACCGATATACAAACATTTGATATCTTGGCGAGGCACCATTATCTCGTGAGCGCATATCTCAGAAAATTCTATTGCATTTTGAATAATCTCACCTTCTGTTTCATCAATAATTCCGCCTTTTTGTGAGGCATCTATGATGATTTTAATTTCTTCTTCCGAGTGTGCGTTCTCATTTTCATCAGCAACACTGGTTCCCATAAGGCGAAGTATCCAGATAGAAACATGGTCAAACACCCATATAAACGGAGCAAATACACGATTAAATGTATACAAAGCAGGAGCAATGGCTAATACATACTTTTCTGTTGCCTGAATAGCTAAGGACTTAGGAACAAGTTCTCCCAACACAACGTGCAAAAGAGTAATAAACGAGAATGCAACGCCAAAACTGATGGAATGTAATAAAACCGGATTATCTGACAACCAATAACCAAAACCAAGTTCCAGAAGTTTGGAAACAGCAGGCTCACCAATCCAACCCAAACCTAGTGACGCAATGGTGATACCTAGCTGAATCGCACTAAGATAGGTATTAAGCTGATCATTAATTTTAAGAGCTATCTTGGCTCTACGATTACCCTCGTTGGCAAGTTCTTCAAGCTTGGTTCGACGAATTTTTACAATTGAAAACTCTGATACTACAAAAAATGCGTTTGCAAATACTAAAAATAAAACTAATCCAATGTTGATTATATACATATATATGGGCGTCATTACTCTAAAATTATTTACCTCTTTGTTATTAAAAACAAAAGCATATTATCCGCACAATAAGACTTTTGTCAATATTGATATTGAGTTATTATGGTTTAAGCCTTTTTTTGTTTGTTTTTATCAAACATTTCTCCAATCATAGCAAAGAACATCGGTACGAATATTGTTGCAACAAATGTTGATACAACCATACCTCCGATCATACCTGTTCCGATAGCATGACGACTATTGGCTCCGGCTCCGGTGGAGATTGCCAAAGGTAAAACGCCAAAGGTAAAAGCTAATGACGTCATTACAATCGGGCGAAAACGCAATTTTGCGGCTTCAACTGCTGCTTGAGCATAAGACATTCCTTCTTCAACTTTCATCATGGCAAATTCAACAATCAAAATTGCATTTTTGGCGGCCAAACCGATTAATGTCACCAAGCCTACTTGGAAATAAAGGTCGTTTTCAATTCCACGCATCCATACTGCCGCCAAAGCTCCAAATACGGCAAACGGTACTGATAATATCACAACAAACGGAAGTGACCATCTTTCATATTGGGCTGCCAATATCAAAAAGACCATGATTATACCAAATATGAATGCTTGTGAAGATGCTCCTCCGGCTTGTTTCTCCTGATAGGCTGAACCTATCCATGATAAAGCATAATCTTGTCCGAGTACTTCTTGTGCCACTTCTTCCATTGCTTTAATGGCTTGACCAGATGAATAACCTGATGCCGGATTTCCAAGTATTTTGGCTGCAGGAAAAATATTGAAACGATTAACCAACTCCGGACCGGTTACTCGTTCAACATGAATCAGAGTGGATATCGGAACTAATTCTCCGCTACCGGATTTTACATAAACATAGCGCAAGTCATCGGGAGTGCTTCTGAAACGGGCTTCTGATTGCAATGTTACTCTGAAGTTTCTACCCATATAAGTAAAGTCATTGACATATAAACTTCCGAAGGTGGATTGCAGTACTGTGTATATGCTATCAACAGACACATTTAGGACTCTGGCCTTTTCTCTATCTAAATCTATTCGATATTGCGGTGTGCTTACCGAAAATGTGGTCTGGACACCGGAAAGCTCCGGTCTTTTATTGGCTTCTGCGATAAACTCTTGAGTTTTACGCATCAATTCTGCAGAAGTTTTTCCTCCTTTGTTTTGAATATATCCCTCAAAACCGCCGGTCATACTCAAGCCGGTAATGGCCGGCATGCCAAAGGCAAATCCCAAGCCTTCCGGTTGGCTCATTCCAATTGCGGTTAAACGATTTGCAATGGCTGTTGATGACTGTTCGGAAGATTGACGCTTGCTCCAGTCTGATAGTGTGATAAAACTGATGGCTGAATAAGTATTTTGACTCGAAGACAACATGTTGTATCCGTTAATAGTCAAAATATCCTGAATATTATTGTCTTGTGAAGCTTTTTTTACTACAGAATCTGTGAGTTTTTCAGTATGCGGCAGTGAAGTGGCTTCCGGCATGGAATATGACATCAACAAAGTTCCCAAATCTTCTGCTGGAACCAGTCCTCCGGGTACTATGGTAAACATCCATAAAATTCCGCCGATTATACCTGCAAAAACCAAGATGGCTATTTTTCTGCTATTGAGGAAAAATCTTACACCGGCAAGATACCATTCTGTTACTTTATCAAAAAACTTATTAAACCATTCAAAAAATACAAACGGTTTGTTGTTTTCTTTGTGAGGTTTAATAATCAATGCACACAAAGCCGGTGTAAGGGTTAGTGCCACTAAAGCTGAAATCAAAACAGATACTGCTATTGTTACCGAAAATTGTTTATACATTACACCGGTCATTCCTCCTAAGAATCCGATTGGAAGAAAAACAGCAGATAAAACTAAAGCTACGGCAACAACAGGTCCGGAAACTTCTTGCATGGCTTTAATGGTTGCTTGTTTGGGAGATAACTTCTCGGTTTCCATCAACCGCTCGACGTTTTCCAATACAATAATAGCGTCATCAACCACAATACCGATTGCCAATATCAAACCAAATAATGTCAATAAGTTTATTGAAAATCCCAAAACATACATGCCGGCAAAAGCACCTATAATGGAAACCGGAACAGCTAAAATAGGAATCAAAGTAGCACGCATTTTTTGCAAAAATAAATACACAACCAAAATCACCAAAACAACGGCTTCAAAAAACGTATGAATAACTTCTTCAATGGAAGTGCTTACAAATATTGTGGTATCATAAGGTATTTCATAGGTTATGCCATCAGGAAAATTCTTGGAAAGCTCTTGCATTTTTTCTTTTACAAGATTTGCGGTTTCCAGCGCATTCGCTCCAGGTTGCAGGTATATGGCAAAGGCCACCGCCGGCTCGCCATTGAATGTTGATGTAACACTATAATCTTGTGAGCCAAGCTCAATTCTGGCAACATCTTTTAGACGCAACAATCCTCCTTGCTCATCACTTTTGAGAATTATATTACCAAACTCTTCTTCATCTGCCAAACGTCCTTTGGTATTTACCGAATATGTATATGGCAACTCTCTATCTAAAGGCTGTTGGCCAAACTGCCCTACCGCATATTGAGAGTTTTGTTCTTGTATGGCAGATATTACATCTTTGGGAGTTAAGTGATAATCTGCAAGTTTATCCGGCGATAACCATATGCGCATAGAATAATCTTGTGATGAAAATAAACCGGCACTTCCGACACCTTTGATTCTTTTCAACTCGTCAAGAACATTCAATAATGCATAGTTGGCAACATAAACCGTATCATATTGTGCAGAAACAGATCTCATTGTTACAAGTTGTAAAATGGAAGTGGATTTTTGCTCAACAGTAACACCTTGCTTGGTTACTTCTGCCGGTAATTTTGATGTAGCCATTTGAACTTTGTTGTTGACGTCTATGGTTGCTTGATCAGGATCTGTTCCGATATCAAAAACTACACCGATTGTCAGAACTCCTGATGACGTGGCGTTTGAATACATATAAATCATATTCTTTACACCGTTAATCGCTTGCTCTAACGGAGCTGCAACCGTATCTGCCAAAACCTCTGCCGTTGCTCCGGGATAAATTGCCGTAACCTGTATCTCCGTAGGTACTATGCTAGGATATTGTTCAACAGGAAGAGCTTTTATAGAAACTAACCCCGCTAAAAGAATCACCAAAGATATGACCGTTGCAAAAATCGGTCGTTCTACAAAAAATTTTGAAAACATTATGGTTTCTCCAATATGATATTATTGAGCTGAGTTTGTTTTTACTTCCATATCCGGACGCACTTTAGCAAGACCTTTTATTATTACTTTATCTCCGTTATTGAGGCCTTTTTCAATAATCCAATTATTATCAGGTGTCATCAAACCGGTTGTTACATTTGCTATTTCTACCTTATTTTGCGAATTTACACGATATACATATGAACCTTCTGCTCCTTGCATAACTGATGATTGAGGAACACTGATTGCATTGGGGCTGTCAATTCCTTCAACAACAAGGCGCAAAAATTGTCCGGGACGTATCTGCTTTTGAGGGTTGGCAAACGTTGCTCTGGCTTTTAAAGTTCCGGTTGAAGTATCTATGTTGGGATTTACAAAATCTATCTTTCCGGCCTGAGAATACAGGCTATCATCGCTCAAATATAGGTGAGCAATAACAGAATCTTTGCCTTCTGATGCTTTCAATTGTCCATCTTCTACCATTTTACGCATGGTAATCATTTGATTCTCAGATATTGAAAACGTGACATAAATGGGATCTAATTGAGTAATGTGTGTGAGTAATCCGTTTTTAGTTATCAAACTACCTTCAGAATATGCCTCCTGCCCCGTAGAACCACTAATCGGAGCTTTAACTTGGGTATAATCATAATTGAGTTTGGCGGCAGCTACTTTTGCCTCTGCTAATTGTTGAGCAGCTTGCCTTGAACCTAAGAGCGACTTGGCCTCATCCTGTGATTTCTCACTAACTATTCTTTCTTTAAACAATTTAGATATACGGTTCCAATTATTTTTGGCTTCTTCTAATTGGGCATTAGCTTGTAAAAGTTCAGCTTCAGCTTGCTGGAGTGCAATTTTGTATGGTTCGGAATCTATCTCAAATAAAACATCTCCTTCTTGGACATCTGAGCCTTCAATATAGTTACGTTTTAATAAAATCCCATCAACTCTGGCTCTTACTTCTGTCTCTTTTGAGCCTTGAGCTCTTGCCGTAAATTCAAATTTTAAAGGAATGTTTTGGGATTGCACATCTAATGTTTCTACTTGAACAATTTGTTTTGATGCTGATTGAGAGGCTTTGTCTTTACAACCGCAAATTGCCAAACTCATACAAACCGCAGCCACACCAAAAAACAGATGTTGATTTATATTTTTGAACATAATCATCATTCCTTTTTATTTAAAATTAATTTTAATATGTAAATTTTACAAAGCTTTTTTTCAGATACAATATTTTTTTATTATTTATACATGCTTCATGATTATTTTTTACTGATATAAGGGCTGTCTTTGATATAGAATCGCCATAATTTGTCTTTATATTCTTCAGCATAATCTATACCGATACGTGTTGCAGAAACATATTCATAATTTTTTTCTTTGGCTGATATCCATAACGGAGATTGATTTAGAATCAGTCCGTTGTGTTGTTTGGCACTAATCCCTAACGCCTGACAAAGTTTTCCCGGACCGGTAGTCAAATTTTTTAACTTATCCGTTCGGCGACGTCGGATCATGGTATCCACACCATAAACCGGTTCCAAAGAACGAATTAAAATAGCGTTCCCCTCACCTTCTTTGCTAACAACAACATTAAATTGATTATACATTCCATAAACAAAAAACACATATGAGTAACCGCCGTTTGCAAACATAATTCGGTTACGAGGAGTTATTTTATTAGGATACGCATGACAAGCTTTGTCACAATCACCGAGATATACTTCTAGCTCCGTAATTTTACCAATAGTAAGTTCTTCGCCAATTTCTGAACATAAATATGCTCCCAAAAGATGTTTGGTTGCAACTTCAAACGGATCTTTAAGATATGTGTCTAAGGTAATATAATTCTTGAAATCTATCATGTTTTTGAAGTAACATACATAAAACCATGTGTCAACAACATTACCGGAGATAAATTTATGACTATTGCTAAAAAATGGCCACCGTATACTTTGAAAGAAGAAATTTGGAACAGTATTATACATGGTGTGGGGGTTGCTTTAAGTATTGCATGTTTAGTTATACTGGTGATGTTTTCTGCATTTGACGGTAATGTATGGGCAGTCGTATCAACTGCCATTTTCGGAGCTTCAATGATTGTTTTATATACTGCATCAACTATATATCATGCAATTCCAAGTCAGAAATGGAAAACCAGATTAAAAAAATTTGATCATATATCCATATATTATCTGATTGCAGGCACATATACTCCGTTTTTGTTGGTAAATATGCGAGGAACTGTCGGTTGGACTTTGTTCGGAATCGTATGGGGATTGGCTCTACTCGGTACATTTCTAAAATTATTATCATCAGGAAGCGGTACCAAAATATGGTCAATAGGATTATATCTGTTGATGGGATGGATGGTGGTATTTGCCTCCAAACAATTGGTGAATAATTTGCCTTTAATCGGATTGATATTTTTAATTTTGGGCGGAGCTTTTTATACTTTCGGAATTTTATTTTATATATGGAAAAGTAAGAAATACACTCATACTATTTGGCATTTCTTTGTTTTGGTAGGTACAATTATGCACTTTTTTGCAGTGCTATACGGATGTGTACTAAGGGATTAAATATTTATTGCTTTTTGTATGATATTATAAAGGATCCGGTATACATATACCTGGACCTGTACCATCACCACCACAATATGCTCTAGGGTCATTAGCAAAATAAAAATCGCAACGTTCATAATAATCATAATATCTATCACAACAATAGGTCATGCAATCACATTCTCTATTCTTATATCCAGGATATTCACAAGAACTCTCATCAATACATATAGAAGAACAAGATTTACATGTATTGCTTGATTTATAATAATTTGTCTTACAACTGTTAAGCACATACTTAGTAGTTCCGTCACAAGTTTTCCATGAGCAATTTCCGTTTTGGGGACAAGATGACAATGGATAACCGCTTAAACTGCAAGCTACCACACAAGTATTGCCACTTTTATTGTATCCTGAATTACAACTATCTAATTTATATTTAGTGACATTACCGCAAGTATAATCAGAGCAAGTACCGTTAGCATCACAATTGCTTAAAGGATAATTTGTAAAATTACAAGCATTGCAAGTTAAACCATCGGAACTGATTTCATAACTGTTTTGACAACTGTCTAATTTGTATTGAGTTAATTCCGAACAAACGCCATTATCAGGACATGTTTCTAAAGGATATTCACTAAATCCGGATTCCGGACAATAATAAGCAGATAAATCAAACGGACAGCTAATTGCTTTTTTACCCTCACAATCGTTTGCGGATTTGGTATATCCCATATCTGCACAAGACGGACGAACCATACAACTATCCTGAGCCAAAGATGATGAAGAAAGTAATATCATTATTGATGTTATGGTATATTTATTCATCTTTCAGCTCCTTTGTTTTTCTCTGTCATATTCCGACTTGATCGGAATATCTCTCTTAAATTTCGTGAGATTGTCCGAACAAGTCGGACAATGACAGTTAGTGATGTCAGACAATGACATTTACAGAGATGC
>SUUR01000029.1 GCA_015062435.1 Alphaproteobacteria bacterium
TCTCTATTTCTTCTCGCTTTTTCATAGACTTAACTCCTTTGACTTAAGTCTACCTGTTCGGATTTAATTGTGTAAAGGGTGTTCGGATTTAATTGTGTATTCACATTTTTATAAAAAAATGTTGACAATTTAATAAAATAGAGTATATTGATAATCGGAAATGCTCATTATACCGAAGCAGCTCCGTACGGAGTATGCAGAGCTCGACAGGAGAGGTAGGATAGTGGGCGATTTTTTTATTTAAATTGCCAGATATTTGTTTTTGCCAAGCACATTCTTAACTTATTTGCCACATTTTATAAAAAAATGAAGATATATTTTCCCTTCCGCCTTTTCATAAAAAAAATCGTGCAACTCTATACGATATTCGTAAATAAAAGTGTGTAAATTGATAAATTTTCATAAAGAAAAGTGTAAAATTATCTTGATTTTTCCTAAAGAAAAGCGTATATTCAGGTTATAAAAGGAGTTTAAAAATGAAACGCTTTGCTTTACAAGATTTAATTATATGGAAAAACAAAAAAAACAGAAAACCTCTGATAGTTAATGGAGCTCGTCAAGTCGGTAAAACTTGGCTTTTGCAAGAGTTTGGTAAAAATCAATACAAAGAAGTGCTTTATATCAATTTTGAACGAAATAAACGAATGCAAAATTTATTTAAACAAGACCTTAATCCAAATCGTATACTTCTTGGTTTAGAGTTAGAGCATGGACATAAAATTGATGTTGAAAACACATTAATTATTTTTGATGAAATACAGACAACTCCTCAAGCTATTACATCATTAAAATACTTTTTTGAAGAAACACCTCAGTATCATATTGTAGCAGCAGGTAGTCTTCTTGGAGTTACTTTGCATTCCGGTGTGTCATTTCCTGTCGGTAAAGTAGACAGACTAAATTTATATCCTTTGAATTTTTACGAATATTTAGATGCTTTGGGACAAGAAAATCTTGTAGAATTATTAAAATCACAAAATTTTGAAATGATAAGAGTTTTCAAAGACACCTTACTTGATTATTTAAAGCAATATATGTACATAGGAGGCATGCCTGAAGTTGTTGTTTCTTTTATTAGAAACAAAGATTTTCATGAAGTAAGACAAGTACAAAATCACATTTTACTTGATTACAGCAATGATTTTTCTAAACATATACCTAAAGAAACATTACCTAAAGTTTTATCTGTATGGAATTCGATTCCGGCACAATTAGCTAAAGAAAATAAAAAATTTTTTTATAATAATGTAGCAATAAACGGACGAGCAAAAGACTTTGAAGATGCTATTACTTGGCTAATTGATAGCGGTTTGATATATAAGGTAAATCGTTTAACAAAACCCTTTCTTCCCATTAAGGGGTATCAAGAAAACAATATTTTTAAATTATTTATGCTTGATGTCGGATTATTATCTGCTATGAGCAAATTAGATAGACGCATTTTGCTTGAAGGTGATAATTTATTTACAGAATTTAAAGGCTCAATTACGGAACAATATGTTCTACAAGAACTTATGTCATTAAGCGACATTGAGGTATCTTATTGGGGTAATGATTCCGGACAAGCCGAAGTGGATTTTGTTGTTCAATGCGAAAGTAATGTATTTCCCGTTGAAAGTAAAGCCGGCACAAATTTAAAAGCCAAAAGCCTTAAGGTTTATATGGATAAATATAATCCTAAATTTGCAATACGCACATCACAAGCCGACTACAAAAAAACTGACACCTTATACGATATTCCTTTGTATATGATGGAAAATATAAAATTATTTTGCGCAAAATGAAGATATATTTCATCGCTAAAAACTTTCTTCTTTTGATAAACAAAATTTTATACTTGTTATTTTTGTTTCAAAAGCTATGCTGAACATCATTTAACTTTTTTGGAGATAACAATGGCTAATGCATATAAAAGAGGTGATAAAGACACCCGCCCTTGGGGAACTTGGGAAGTTTTGGATACGGATACAAACTTTTGTGTTAAACGAATTTGCGTAACACCTCATAATCAACTTTCTTTACAACTTCATCACCACAGAAGCGAACATTGGATAATTGTTAAAGGCGAAGCCAAAGTAACCTTGGGTGAAGATATCATTATTCGAAAAGCAAATGAGTCTATATATATTCCGGTTGAAACTAAACACCGCATTGAAAATGATACTGATGAAAATATGGAATTTATCGAGATTCAAACCGGTGATAATTTAGATGAAAATGACATTGTCCGTTTTGAGGATATCTACGGCAGAGTATAGTTTGTTGATACATCTATAAGCTTAAAAAACTGTTTGTAACCGTGTATATGGTTTGATTAATATCTTGTAAAATGCCACTGGCTTGCAATAGTTTGTACACAATATGTTCATATATTGAGCTGTCTTTGCTTTTGGTTAAACTCTTGTACAGTTGCATAATGTCTTCGACATCAAAACAAGTATGTTTATCATATTGCTTTACTGTATTTGATTGCAATTTTGCTCTTTGATATTTGTTATCAAAACCCTCAAGAATAGCCTTAACATTAAGGTGCTTTCTCGATTCTTTTGATGGCATGCGTATCCATTTGTCCCGATTAATAGAATATAAATCCGCAAAAGCGGGTTTATCGGTAATAAAAACAAAACTTACAACACGATTATTTAATCTGAACTTAAAATCAGCCAATTTGCCGATATACAATTCTTTGCAAAACAACTCCAAATCTTCGTTATTTGCTGTCAAAAACGGACAGCCTTCGTTCGAAATTTCGATTTTTATATCAATTAAAGATAACTCGTTGTAGAAATATCCGGCAAAATCACCGCTTAAATAGATATCTTTAATTTTTAACCCCGAAATTTGATGTAAATATGTTTTGCTTAAGATAAAATCAACTTGTGATAAAATCTGATTTTTTATATCAGGTCTTAATTTGTTGTTTTCAAACAATTCGGGACATAATGTTTCACAGGGAGTTAATAGCATATCAGCATATTCTTTAATGGTTAAATTTGATTTCATTATATTTTGCCTTTACTTAATTGATATTTATACGAATCATAAACATAACTCGTAAAATGACGAATAAGACCAAACTTTTTAGCCAATCTGTACAGCAAATATTGAGTTTCGTATTCGTGTTTCGGATTATCATGTTTTGCCATAAAAGCACTTTTTTTCATACCCAATAATTTTTCATCAAGTTGACGAATGCCGTCATAGGTTAAAAAGGCATCGTTTTCTTTTGGAAGTTCTTTAACAAACTGATGAAAATCGTGGCTAAACTCACAATATTTCTCAAACATTTGTTCAACCGTATAGTCAAATTGTCCATATATCGGTTTTTGGTTCCAATCGTTTCTTATGATAGAATATGTTGCGTATTGACTATCGTTATAATATGCTGACTTTGGCATCAATCCGATGTCTACCGAATGGCCTTTAACTTTTGGTTTTAGTTTAAAGTTTAGAAAATTTGATATAGAGCTTATAATTGTATCATTAAGTATAAACCCGTTTTTACATTCATCCTTTAATATGATAAATAAGTCAAAATCTGAAGAATCGTCATAAACATATCCGCAAAGACTTCCGGTTAAAACAATATCTTCGATTTCTACATTTTGTAAAAATGATACATAATTATTTTGGACAAAATTTATCATTTCACAAAACTTGGCATATACATAAGGCAAAAGTTTTTCATCTGCACCAAAAAATCCTTGATGCAAAGTTTTATGGTTTTGCATCAAAGATTTTATTGTACTAATTTTATCTTCTTTCGTATCAAACATTATACATTTGTGTTGTAAGCAACAAAGTTGTTATTATCTAACTTACTCAGATATTTATTGATACACTCCTCATCACTTAATGTTGCTACCATTACGGGAGTTTGTTCAAGTACAGATGAGTACCTTGCATCTAGACATGCTTGTGAACATTCTTCATATCTGGCTGATGCCTCATAACAAGATGTGAAACCTACGGTAGAGCAACCGGATGCTTCATATTCTTCTCTACACTGTTCTTGACAACAAAGATAGTCGCACTCTTTACACTCAGAATCATTACCGGTAAGACCACATTCGTAACATTCTGTACTATCACGACAACTGCTTGTATCGGTGTCGTCACCTGTTGTGTTTGGAACACAATCGGAATAACAAGAAGTAGATGTGCCGTCTGCTAAAATGATTGTACCTCTAGTACTACAAATCATACCGTCAGGGAATCCACTAAACTCATAACCTGCAGATGAACAATCTTCATAAGTGGTTACACAGTCAGAATAACAAGTGGTGTTTGTACCATCAAGCAATGTAATTTGAGCAGAACTTTCACAAATCATACCATCATTGCTATCATACTCATAACTAGCAGCTTCACAATCTTCATAAGCGGTTACGCAGTCAGAATAACAAGTGGTGTTTGTACCATCAAGTAATGTAATTTGATCGGAAGTTTCACAATACATACCATCAGGTAAATCATCATAATCATAACCTGCAGATGAACAATCTTCATAAGCGGTTACACAGTCAGAATAACAAGTGGTGTTTGTACCATCAAGCAATGTAATTTGAGCAGAACTTTCACAAATCATACCATCATTGCTATCATAATCATAACCTGCAGATGAACAACCTTCATAAGCGGTTACACAGTCAGAATAACAAGTGGTGTTTGTACCATCAAGCAATATAATTTGAGCAGAAGTTTCACAATACATATCTTCATTGCTATCATACTCATAACCTGCAGATGAACAATCTTCATAAGCGCTTACACAGCTGGAATAACAAGTGGTGTTTGTACCATCAAGTAATGTAATTTGAGCAGAAGTTTCACAATACTTACCATCAGGCAAAGAATCATACTCATAATCTGCAGATGAACAATCTTCATAAGCTTTTATACAATTTCCGTTTATGTTGATATATCCGTCATTACAACTAAAACCGGAGTATCTGGTACCTGAAGAACCCGAACAAGCTGAATTTGATGAGCCTGTATAACCGGTACACGCACCGGTTAAAGTACTGTTTGCCGGCTGATTGCTTGTGGTATAGGGATAAGATGAAGTATCACAAATCCGATGGCAAGTTGTATCTATTGCACAATAGCCATTGTTGCAACCTATAAATTCATATTTAGAACCTGTTTTGCTTTGACATTCATAAGATTTTGCATTTTCAGGTTTTGCGGTTAAATCAAATCCGGCACAAGGGTCATCAGAATGTACAATTCGTTGAATACATTTTTTATATGTTGTATCATAGGGGCATAAAACATAACCGCCATCAGCACAATTTGCGATTGATGTTTTTGAATATCCCAAACTTTCGCAACTGGGGTGAACGGTGCAATTAAGCGCAGCATATGCAGGACTTGTCAATGCAAAGGTTAAAATACCATATAATGCGGTTTTTTGATTTCTCATAGCTTTTCTCCTTTCCTATTAACAAGCCGCAAGACAAGCATCTCTTCTTGCCGATGCATCATAACAAGCAGCCAGATTACCGCTTGAGCATCCTGATGCGTCATATGCTGCTTCACATTTATCTGCACAACTTAGCCCTGAAGAACCCGAACTCGAACCCGACCCAGAGGATGGTGTATAACAATAGTAACAAGTCTTTCTTTCACCGCATACACTTATTAATACACTCTGCTCACTGCATGTTTTACCACTGATTTTAGTATCAGAATATCCTGCATCCGAACAACTTGTTTTTGGGGTTTCACAAGAGTAACATGTTCTTTTATCACCATAAACTGGTTTGTACACTTTTTTACAATATTCATCACTGTTTGCATAAGAATCATAAGGACTACATGATGTAGCAGAATATTCATATGTTGATGCTGATACACAATCATGATAACATGTTACCGTATCACCTGAACTCAAATATATATCTTCGGTTTCACATATTTCTGTATCATGGTCAACCTCACTATATGTGAAATATCCATATGGGTCACAAGCAGATTGACATTTATAACATGTAGTAGAAGAACCGCTTGTCAAATTAATTGTTTCAGCCGTACAAGTCCAACCTTCATTTAAGCTTTCCAAATTTTGTGCTTGGCCTGAAGTATAATAATCACCCCCAACATCTGAACAACTCCTATAATATTCTCCGTTTGGACAAGTTTTAACTTCACAACCTGAATAACAAGAAGTAGTTGTACCGTCAGTCAAGGTAATGGAAATTGTTTCAGATGAGCAATCCATACCCTCATCACTGGTATAATAGCCGGCATCTTCACAACTATCATAAGCTTTTTTGCAAACACCGTTTATATCACTGTAGCCTTCGGCGCAACCGTTAGAAACATATCTAGTACCCTCAGCAGTTTCGCATTTATAGCACGATTCGCCACTCGGACAAGATGTTAAATCAAAGCTTGCACATTTTGTATCATCATAAATTTCTTGTACACATTTTTTATAAGTGGTATCAAACGGACAAGAAATTAATGTTCCGTTTGGACAACTTTGGGTTTTTGCATATCCCAAACTGGAGCAACTGGGGTGAGCGGTACAATCTAATGAGGCATAAGTAGGGCTTGCCAAAGTAAAGGTTAAAACACCATATAGTGCGGTTTTTTGATTTAACATTTTAATTCTCCTTTTTTGACAAAATAGTTCGTCCGGTTGTCCGCCTTTTTACTTAAAAAATATCCGGACTTTAAACGATCGTTTAATGTCCGGATTTTTCTTTAACAGGTTTTATAAAATTTTATCTTCTGCGACGCTTATTCTTCGGTGATTTTTTGAATGTAAACAAACCGTCATCAAGTTTGACATTTTGGCTTACATCATATAAGGACAAAGTTACTTCAACACTTTGAGGATCAACAATTTTCCATTGTTTAAGTTCAAAAGGAGAATTTGAAAAAACAAGAGTTATCGGTCCCAAATCGGCAGATTTTGAGTGTTCTAGAGTAACAGATGTCGTGCCGTTGTCTTTATAAAAGTCGGTAATTTTTAATGTATCATTATCAATTTTGATATCATTGGCCAAAATCATTGTAGCCGGAATGTCCTCATAATCAATATTTGTAACTTGGTCAAGCTCTTGGTCATTAAAAACTATATAATCGCCATTGCCGACAATCAATACAGATGCCGGCGGAGCGTATTCCATACGAATTTTACTAGGTTTTGCAATATATAATCTTCCTTCCGATGTGGTGCCGTTGCTTGCCATTTGTACGAAATTCGCCTTTAATGACATCATATTGTTAAGATAATCTTCAATTTGTTTAATATCCGATGCTGTTTGAGCTAAAACAACATCAGTATATAGAAAAAATATCAAATATAAAATTTTTTTCATTTTTTGTTCCTTATTCAACCAGAACAATATAGTACATAAAAAATCAAAAAACAACTGATTTTACACATTTTTTAATTTAATTTCAATTTAGATAAATAATGCAAAAGTCAATTGTTACACTAGTGTTACAAAAGTATTGTTTTTGTAAAAAACGCTTGATTCTGCAAATGTTTCGTGTTACGATTCAGCAAAGAAAAAAAACGATCGTTTAAAGTCCGGATATTTTTTAAGTAAAAAGGCGGACAACCGGACGAACTATTTTGTCAAAAAAGGAGAATTAAAATGTTAAATCTTAAACTTGCAATTTATGCATTTGTCGGACTGTTGATATCAGGCAGTTCGTATGCGTCGTTAAATTGTAGTGCACATCCCAGTTGTGAAGCAATGGGATATTCAAAAACCGAAACTTGCGAAAACGGTAGTCTTATATATTGCCCGTTTGATACTTCTTATAAAAAATGTATCACCGCTTCTGCAAAATGTGATTTTGAAAAAGAAGTTAAAAAAATACACGGCGGATGTTATGAAGAAAATGGCAGTACTGTTTGTAATGACGGAATTTGTTTTGATGATATGGGAGATTATTTTATATATGATGATGGACGATCAATATGTGGTTTAAGTGCACCTGGTAATAATGGTTACTCTTATGGTGAATATATTCCGGAAAATGCCTATTATACATATACGGTTTATGATATATGTGGTATTAAATATCCGGTTATTTCAGGATGGGAATGTCCTCAGGGTTATAAAAAAATAGGTGATGTTTCTGAGATTATTGATGGAGATTTTTATAGTGCTTCTGAAACAAATACTTATTGTGCTAAATGTGGTTCACATTATGTATCATATTATAATTATGATGAGAATATGGATAAACAATATTGTTATTCAGATTGTGAAGATTACTATGGTTCCTGGACTTGTGAATATTACGATTCTTGCACTGACAGTTGCTATAATGATTCTGGTTATGATTGTGATATGGATGGTGGTGTGTATTGCGATTATTACGACACATGTCTTGATGATTGTCTATATTATAAAGAGGAATGCAATTCCTATCATGAATGTAATGATGATTGCAATTCGATTTATGGTCCTTATGATAGTAAAATTTCTACACTTGTGCAATGTGAAGGTATGTATAGTTGCAGTGAACTGGGATACAGTAGAAAAGATAAAACCGCTTGGTGTGGAGAAATTGCAGAATGTCCATATGATGACGATTATACATTATGCAAAGGTGTTTGTGAGGATTATAAACTTACATCATGTCCATCATACGGAAATTGCAGTACTTGCAGTCTTCTCGGTGGTACTAAAAAATATATTTTAGACAGTTGTCGTACTAACTATTGTAAATATTCGGATGATAAATGTGCTAAAATATGTAGCTCATCAACATATCCATATTATGGCATTGGTGGTAAAGGCTCAACATGTACCGGAGTAAGAAGCGCCAATGATTGTAGTGGAGAAAAGACATATTATACAAGTATATCATGCCCAACTAATTATAAGCTTTCAGGTGATCACTGTGTTGGAACCGTAGCCCTTTGTTACCCATCCCGAGACAATTGTTATTCAGATTGTGATGCTTCTTATTGTTGGGAAGGTTCTGGTAGCGATAGTTGTACAATATGGGGAAGTGATTCAGAATACTATAGACAATGCATAGAATATTGCGATTATGATTTTGATTATTGCGCATGTTCATATGACGAAAGCTATTGTTAAACTAAACCTCCAATCCCCTCTTTATCAATTGATAAAGAGGGGATTTTTATTATAAAAAACATAGTTAAAATTTTGTTGAAAAAAGCCTTGACTTGCTAAACTTTAAGTTGTATGAAGCAAATGTACTCAATTAAAGGTAGATATATTATGAACAGCAACTACAACTTTGAAAAAGAATTTAACAATCTGAAATTTTCTATCAAAAATTATTGTATCGGCAATGAAATTGCTAAATGCAGAATAAAATCAGGTCTTGATAAATTTCAAACTGCACAATATTTAAATATATCAGTTACCGAATTAAATCAGTATGAAAATGGTGAAAAAGAAGTTTTCCCCGAACATTTGTATATGTTAAGCAAACTGTTTAATGTAAATATTGATATTTTCTTTAGCTCCTTAAATTCTTTTGACCTTAAATAAATATACTAACAAATTATTTTAATATTGCTTCATATTGTTCGGATAAACCGTAAGTACGGTTTTTTCTTGCTCGATTAACAAGTTTTATGAAGCCTTCATCTACCCATTTATTTAAAAGAAGTCTTGCTGATTGTGAGGATATATTAAGGTATTGTCCGGCTTGAATAGATGAAATCTCCTCATATTCCACAAAAAGCTCTAAAATCTTGCGTTGCTTAATATCCAGTTTTCGTAAAATAGGGGCTTTATCGGCGGTTAATCCGTTTGTTTGTTCCTGCTTGGATTTTAGCTCAACATTGGAAAATGCTTCGGAAACTCCCTTAATAAAGTAAGTTAACCAAGATGTTAAATCTGCTTCGTGCCTACCATAGTAGTAATTATGATGAGGATGTGTTGCCAAAGCTTGATAGTATGCACTCAAATTCTTAGCATAATATTCTTCCAAAGAATAGATGCCTTTCAAACCATAGCCATATTTTCTCATTATATATGATGTAATAAGGCGGGCTGTACGACCGTTTCCATCAAAATACGGGTGAATTGTTACAAATTGATAATGAAAAAGCCCTGCAACAATAGGTGTTGGCAAATTATCAATGTTATCTTTAACCCAACTTATCAAGTCTTTCATCATTTCCGGCAGGTCTTTGGTTTCAGGTGGCAAATACACCAATGAGCCATCAGAGCTATCATAGATTGCATTTTGAGCATCACGATATGGAATTACTTTCTTTTGTCCTTCAATAAGCGCATGAGCTTTTTGAATAAAATTTTCAGAAAATGGTAAATTATCTTCCAAATGCTTTTCCATATAATTTATGGCATCATAATAGGCTTTGACTTCTTTTTCATCGTGACCTTTGTATGTTGTAGCACTCTTATTACCGGTATGCAAAGCATTTTCAACTTGTTGCAAAGAGAGGTTGTTGCCCTCAATCTGTGTTGAATAATGAGTTTGGGCAATTTTGGCTGATTGATGCAGAGATGACAATAAAACCGGAGATAATGGTTTGTCATCAAAGGAATTCTTAACTGCCTCTATTGAGGTAAGATATGAAAAAATCTCTTTAGTAATTGTATATTTTGGTGTCCAAGTCATAATTTTCTCCAACAAATTATGATTATTTTATGATTAAATTATGAATAAATCAAGGATTAAATACTATTAAAGGTGTATCATTGTTCCGTGTGTCTAACTCAGAATTTGTAACAGGCAATAAAAAAGCCTTAGTTTTTTAGACTAAGGCTTTTTTTGCATTATAGGATTTTGTTAGTAATAACATCTATCTTCATATTGGTAACATAGGTTACAGTTTTCATCATTACCATAACAGTCATCACAGTATACATCTCTATAACAATCGCAACTTGAGTTGCTACATTCTTCATTACACTCTCGTAACTCCCAATAAAAGCTACTATCCCAACCATAGCTCATTTCACAATCGTCTGTACAGGAATAATACTCATTTTCACAGGCATATTCTGTCTTTTTACAATAGCTACCCATATTTTCATATCCATAATTACAAGTAATATTGGTATAATATGTTGAATAACTACCGCTACATGTACCGTTGTAATTTTTTCTATATCCGCGACAAGTATTTCCTGTCGGTTTGCCACCATACGGACTTGATGACACCGGATATTTTGAATAATCACAAACACTATAACTACATGAATTGTTAGTCATACAGTGAGTACTGTCACAACCGGTCAGTTTATATTTGGTTGTTCCGTTTGCATCACATGTATCACATACACTATAATAAGGACAACTGCTTAACTCATATGCATCGCAAGAGTTTGCGCAAAGAGTTAAAGAAGAATCTGTCGGACAATAGATTAACTCATCACACCAATCCGATTTATCAACTGAATTAAAGCCCATTGAATAACAATTAATATAGGGGGCTGAATCTGCGCAGGCTACATAATACCAATCAGTTGGGCAATAAATCACATTTGAACACCAATCCCACATATATTCACCATTTTCATTCATCTCATCAGGTACAAACCCCATACTTTCACAATCAAGCAATTCCACACAAGCAATATAACTGCTATCTGAAGGACAGTATACATATTCTGCGCACCAATCCATAGCATCACCGGTATCATATAGATAACCCAATTCTTCGCAATCTATATTTTGGGTGGCGGTGATACATTTTTTATAAGAAGTATCAAACGGGCAATATATAAGACTACCGTTTTCGCAAGTTTCGGTTTTTGAATATCCCATTGCTTCACAACTGGGATGTGCACTACAATTTAACGACGCATACGAACTGCCTGATATCAACAGTCCGACAAATGCATAAATTGCAAGTTTAAGATTTAACATTTTAATTCTCCTTTTTTGACAAAATAGTTCGTCCGGTTGTCCGCCTTTTTACTTAAAAAATATCCGGACTTTAAACGATCGTTTAATGTCCGGATTTTTATTGAAATCACCGATATTGTTGTGTATACTCAAAACCGGTTTTTAAATTGAGTTTGGCAGAAAAATATGAGCAATTTATTCGTCTGGAATTTTTTATACAAGTATATTAAGCAAGCTAAATATATGGTTGTGGCACTGCTTGTGATGTTTTTGGCGGCAAGTTTTTTGATGCGTATGCAAAATTATCTGGTTGCCGAGATGATAGGTGTTATCACCAATCCGCAATTATATCCCGATATTTTTGCCACTCTGTTCAGATATTTGCTCTATTTTACGGTGGTAGTTTTGCTTTTAAGCGCAGGTGATGCTCTAAGACGTATTGTTGAGGCATATTTTGTTTCGTTCTTTAATGCGAAACTATCCAAAGATTTATTTGTTATGACACACAAACACTCAATCGGCTTTTTTGAAGAAGAAATGTCAGGTAATATTTCCGGAAAAGTACGCAATATATTAACCAATGTTGATAATATGTACTTAAATTTGTTGTTCGGGCTTACTTTGCCGATTATGGAAATCGGAATGTGTATAGTGTTTATTGCTTTGGCAAACGGTACTTTGGCATTTTTACTCGGTACATTAAATTTGTTGTTTTTGGCTTTTACTTTATACTTTAAAAAACAAATTACACCATATGCAGCCTTAAAATCCAAACTCACTTCTGAAGCCAACGGTGTGTTTGTGGATACGGTTACAAATTCGGTTTTGGTAAAAAGTTTTGCTAACTATTTTTACGAAAAACACAGATATTTTAAAGCAGTTAAAAAATCGGCTCTTGCTCAAAGACAAGAGTTTATAAAAGTTGCCAAGATAAACTGGATTTCCAAAAGTTCTTTTGATGTTTTATATATCATCTCATATGCTTTGGTCTTTTATTTTTGGCACAAGTACAATTTGAGTGTGGCAGATGTCGTTTTGGTTACATCTTTGTTTACAACCATGACAAATTCCATTAGAAGCATGGGCTTTTTTGCCAGCGGATTTGCACAAATTTTCGGTTCAATCAAAGATGGTTTGGAGCTCTTAAACAAGCCTTGCGAAGTTAAAGACAAATCGGGTGCCGTAAACCTAAAAATCAAAAGCAATGATGTTGTTTTTGATAAAATTACTTATTGTTACAAGAACAATAAAAAAATATTCAATAAGTTTTCTTTAAAAATTAAACCCAATCAAAAAATCGGGCTTGTCGGACATTCGGGCGCCGGCAAATCTACCTTAATCAAATTGTTGTCACGATATTATGACATTAATGGCGGAAAAATTTTAATCGGCGGTAAAGACATCTCTGATGTTACTCAAGAATCTTTGCGTTCTAAAATTGCCGTAATACCGCAAGAAAGCACTTTGTTTAATCGTTCCATTATGGACAACATTCGCTACGGCAATCCGAAAGCAACCGATAAACAAGTGATATCAGCAGCCAAAAAAGCCTATATTCATGACTTTATTATGACACTTCCCGATAAATATGAAAGTAAGGTCGGTGAAAGGGGTGTTATGCTTTCGGGTGGTGAAAGACAGAGAATCGCCATAGCCAGAGCGATTTTAAAAAATGCTCCGATTTTGATTTTAGATGAAGCGACATCGGCTCTTGACAGCCAAAGCGAATTGTATATTCAAAAATCGTTAAAACAATTGATGAAAAATAAAACCGTAATTGCCATTGCGCACAGGCTTTCAACCTTAAACGAAATGGACGAGCTTATTGTCTTAAAAAAAGGCAAAATTGTTGAACGAGGAACGCATAAACAATTGCTTGAGGACCAAGGCGAATATTATAAATTTTATTCTTTGCAACAACAAAAATAAAAATCGTTGTTTATATATTGTCAGATTATGCTTGCAAATTGTTGCATTTGGCATATATTTGCCTTGAGTTAAAAATATATGTTTTAAGGAGAATAATATGCCTTTAGTTTCTATGCGTCAAATTCTTGACCATGCTGCCGAAAACGGATACGGTGTTCCGGCATTTAACATTAATGATATGGAACAAGTGATTGCTGTTTTACAAGCAGCTAAAAAAGTTAATGCTCCGGTTATTTTGCAAACATCAACCGGTGCTCGTAAATTTGCCGGCGACCCGATGATTCGTCATATGGTTCAGGCCGGAATTGAAATGTTCCCCGAATTGCCGATTTGTTTACACCAAGACCACGGCTCATCAATCAACATTTGCCAATCAGCCATTGTAAACGGATATTCATCAGTTATGATGGACGGTTCATTAGAAGCTGACGGTAAAACTCCTTCTTCTTTTGAATATAATGTTAATGTAACCAAAGAAGTTGTGGCTCGTGCACATGCTGTCGGCGCTTCGGTTGAAGGTGAACTTGGGGTTATCGGCTCGTTAGAAACCGGAAAAGGCGACAAAGAAGACGGTCACGGTGCCGAAGGTGTTATTGATAAAAAACGCTTGGTTACCGATCCTGATGAAGCTGCTCGCTTTGTAGCTGAAACCAATGTTGATGCTTTGGCAGTTGCCGTTGGTACATCACACGGTGCTTATAAATTTACTCGCAAACCCGATGGTGACATTTTGGCTATTGATGTAATTGAAAAAATTCATCAAAAATTGCCTAACACTCATATGGTTATGCACGGTTCTTCTTCCGTTCCGCAAGAACTGCAAGATTTAATCAATGCCTATGGCGGTGCCATTCCTCAAACATATGGTGTGCCGGTTGAAGAAATTATCAGAGGCATTAAATCGGGTGTTAGAAAAGTTAATGTTGACACTGACTGCCGTATGGCCATTACCGGTGCAATCCGCAAAGTGTTTACCGAGAATCCGAAAGAATTTGACCCTCGCAAATACTTAAAACCGGCCATTGAAGAAATGCAAAAAGTTTGCGAAGCTCGTTATATTGAGTTTGGTGCAGCAGGTTTTGCCGATAAAATTAAAGCTATTCCGTTGTCCGAAATGGCAAAGAGATACTAAATCGATAAAGTTTTAAGGGAAGGCAAAAAACCTTCCCTTAAATTTTATAGTTTTCTTACCTCATTTTTGATTTTTAAGCGCAAATATTAAATCTGCCCATTAAAAATTCCAATGTATTTTCATTCGAGAATCTTTTGTTTCTGCATTTTTTGTACATAATAAATATGCTTCATCAAGAGAAAAATTTTTAAGACAACGACTTCCTGAACACCGTTTATCACCATACAATGCCGTATAACTAGTATGCCCATCTTCTGCAGTAGAATAAGTTTCTAAAAGGCTTATATTTGCACTATTTTCTTTGGCAACCGTAATAATATTTAAACATTTTTTAGAATTTTCTACAGAATCTTTGGTTAATTCTAAATATACATATAAAACAATTCGTATACCATTACCCTCAACCATTATTTCAAACCCAGTATTAAATACATCATAAATTTTACTATTGTCATTTTTAATCATCTCATCGGGAATCTCTCCCATTGCAATAAAATATTGGGTCAAGTTTTTATTAGTTTGAGTCAACATATAATGCTTAAAACGGTTAAAATGAGTTGAAATGCTATTTATCACCTGATTGACTTGTTCAGCTTGTTTATTTAGTTTGTATTTAAACATCGCATTGGAATAACCGGCAATTCCGCCAACAGAAAGCACCCCGATTATGGCAAGAACACCAAGCATCTCCACCATTGAACGCCCAAGTTCACAAACTTTTCTCATCAACTAACTCCATATATTATATTCTGTTCACATTCTAAACCGTTTTTTTTTTTTGCAATTTTAAAGAGTCTATTGTGGATATCTAATCATTTTTGAGGTAATAGTCAAACAAATTTATATTTATCATCGCTTAACAACTTTAGTAAGCAATTATTACCGAAGTCCGCCTTCTAACTGTCACTCCGGCACTTGATGCTGAAGTCCAGGTTAAATTATATAGCTAAATTATTCCCTGGATACCGGTGTCTATTCCAAGCTAAAGCTTGGGCACCGGTATGACCGTGGGGTGAATATGCACTACATTAATTTTAAAAAATATTTGTTTTTAGCCTCATACTTTGAAACCGCTCCTAACTGTCACTCCGTGGCTTGACCACGGAGTCCAGGTTAAATTATATAGCTAAATTATTCCCTGGATACCGGTGTCTATTCCAAGCTAAAGCTTGGGCACCGGTATGACCGTGGGGTGAATATGCACTACATTAATTTTAAAAAATATTTGTTTTTTATTCTCATACTTTGCAACCGCCTCCTAACTGTCACTCCGGCACTTGATGCCAAAGTCCACCTCCTAACTGTCACTCCGTGGCTTGACCACGGAGTCCAGGTTAAATTATATAGCTAAATTATTCCCTTAGATACCGGTGTCTATTCCAAGCTAAAGCTTGGGCACCGGTATGTCGGTGATGAGAGAGACACCTCTACATCATTTTTGATTTAAATC
>SUUR01000030.1 GCA_015062435.1 Alphaproteobacteria bacterium
AAGAAAGACAACAACAGCTCCAAGAACAACGGATATTCTTGCCATCTCCGCCCCCTATAATTTAACCTCACTGATTATAGGATATATCTTTATTGCCTAATTGTCAATAAATAATTACACATGGTGGACGGAATAAAAAAAGAGGTTGCCATTGTCCGACTTGATCTGACAATCTTATAAAACTTAAGTGAAATATTCCGGTCATGCAGAAGTATGACAATGAAAAGGGATTTGTCGTTGTTTAACCTTTAACAGGGTTCTAGAGTAATAAATTGCTAAGAAACAAGCGTTTCTCTAATTTTAAGGGAATAGCTAATAGCCAACGGAAACGAAAATGCATTAATAGCTCATGCATATAAACTACCAAGCTGTACTTAACCAACTTCCATCATTAGTTACGGAAGTACCTTCAAATGCATTTTGCCAATTAGATATGTTTGCCGGTTTTGTTGGTGCAACACCACTCAAACCGCTACAACCTCTAAAAGCCTCTTGTATACTTCTTAATGATGTGGGTAAAGAAGGAATAGTTCCTGTTAAGCCACTACATCCATCAAAAGTATTACTTATTGAGGTTATGTGATTTGGTATTTCAGGAATATTACCGGTTAAATTACTACACCCTTTAAACATTGCACTCATATTAGTAATTGAATCTGGTATTTCAGGAATATTACCGGTTAAAGAGCTACAGCCACTAAACATGGCATATCCATCTTTAAGTGAGCTTGGTAGCTGAGGAATGCTACCTCTAATACTACTACACCCTTTAAACATATCAGAGGCATCTGTAATAGAATCTGGTAAATCGGGTATAGGTCCAGTTAAACTACTACATCCATAAAACGACGAATCTGTACTGGTTACACCGCTTGGTATCTCAGGGATGCTTCCGGTAAGCCCGGTACAATCATAAAAATTAAATGCAGTTAAAGATGATGGAAAAGCCGGAATACTACCCGTCAATCCACAACCAGAAAAAAATAAGCTTTGTAAATTAGGCGGAAATTCAGGTATTGTACCTGATAAATTAGGATTATCACTAGTACAACTAAAAGTAATTTTTTTTAATGCGGATAAATCCATTCGGCGTATTTTTACTACATTTATAAATTTTCCCATGGTTAAATTTCCGGTTATTGAAACTGTAACTATATCATCAGATTTATTTGCACAACTACCAGGACTACCATATTGAGGATATTCTCTATTGCTACAATATAAAGTGAAAGAACCACTCATAGAACTTAAAAAATTAATGTATCCGCTACTATTGGGTTCAACATCAATAATAAGAGCACTTGTTGCTATTTTATACCTATATTCACCATCTCCGCACCCTTTAACACAAATTTCACATAATTCACCTGATGGACAAGATGTCAAATCATATCCTGAACAACTGTTTTGTTTACAACAACTATTATTATTTTGTATATATCCGCTTTTACAACTGTTTAATTTGAATTTTTTAGTTCCATTACAAGTATAATAAGAACAATTTCCTCCGATAGGGCATGAGGTTAGCGGATAGTCTGTAAAATCACATTCAGGTTTACAAGTATCTCCATCTTTAGTATATCCTGATTTACAAGAAACAAGTTTTTGTCTTTCCGCACTATCACCGCAACCGATCTCACAACTTTCACAAACTCCGTTATCCGGACAAGAACTCAGTGTATATGCCGAACAATCATTAGGAGCACAGGTATTACAGGTTTCACATTTAGATGGGCAATCCTCATAATATGATGCACAACCGTAATCACATGATTTTGAAGTACGATTACGGCAATTATCGGCATAACAAGTTTCACATGCTGTGCTACAATCCGAGTAATAAGATAAACAACCATATTCACAGATTTTAGAAGTTCGATTATGACAGTTATCAGGATAGCAAGTTTCACATTTTGACGGACAAACTGCATAATTAGCAGAACAACCATAATTACAAGATTGATGAGTTACATCATCACATAAATTATGACAATCAACATAATGCAATGTTCCATCATCACAAAACTTACCGCTTGGCGCATATGTTCCGGTACAATTATCAAAGGTATAAGGATAAAAATCTTCTTTGCAGATACAATCCCCATAACAATAACCGATCCACGGGAAACTGCCTTTGAGTACACAATCCATGCCCTCAATCTCAGTTTCAGAGTACCAACCATTGGGACAAGTACGTTGGTCATCAATAGTTATGGAGCTGTCGTTAGGTGCATCACTGTTACGATCTGCATTATCACCTAAAAAATCCGGCAACCAATGAACTTTGGCTATCGTATCATTAATAGACAATAACAACAAACAGAAAATAACCGCTATGCACCTAACTCCGGACATGGTAAACCTCCTGTAACCATACACAAAAATTAGTATAACAGTTAAAATCTAAAGTGTCAAACAGTAATTAAAGCAGGTGGACATAAGAAAATAAAATTATAACTTATTTTAATTGATTTTTGATCATTGCGGTAAGCGTTGGAAGTTTATTATATTCATTTCGCAGAGGAGAAACAAATTCATTTTCCATATCCAAAACCCAAATATAAGGTTGTTGATTTATGATATCTTTACTCAGGACAATATTATCTTTATGAATCAATATATTTTCTTTCATTTTTGCAATATCATCAATATAGCTTTTTAAAAGACCGTTTCTCTGAGCATATGCTGTTGTATAGTGATGGATAGCGAACAATCCTGCAATAATAAAGGAAATACACCACAAAGACACAATTGCAGCCAAACAAACAAAAGCAATAATTATCATTGCACTTCCTATTGCCTTAGAGATTGTATTCAGCACCAAATTATGTACTGCTCTTGTAAATAAAAACATTCCCAAACCTATTGTAAAAGTTCCGCCACATAATATTGTAAATATCTGCCACGAGTTAACTTCCATAAGAGATATAAAACTTATACCGATTAACATCATTCCTAAACTGAAGAACAAATAACCGCTGTTAAGTTTTAATAAGAATGTAAACAATGTTTTGCGTAAATCTTTTTCAATAGCTTTTGCGGCTCTCATAATTTTAAGACGATTATTTTTATTGACATTTAATACCGGTTCGTTTTGTGTAAAAAGAAAGCTCATGGCTTTTTGTGCAGCAAAGCTTAAAGATTTCAGATTATCAGTACGTTTAACCAACAAAACAGTATCATCGGCTTGTTGAATATCAATAATGTTTTTACGATACAAATCCAACAAAAACCCCCCGAAAGCTTTGATATCATAACGATTAAAAGCCAAATATCTGACTAAAACCGGAGTTTTTTTGAGCGTAATTTTAAGCTGTCCTTTATTTTCTCTGATATATTTCCAAGATAATCCGAATGAGAGAGCCACAGAGATTAAAGTAAACAAGCTGATATATACATCTGCATAATTATTGAAGTGCGATAATATTTTTACATCTGTTTCTGTTTCGATTATAGGGGCATCAGCCAAAGAAACTATCAAATGAATACTCTCTGATGGAAGCAAAGGTCTTGTCGCTGCATATCCCCAATTTTGAGGAGATGGATTAATAATGTTTGCCGGTTTTTCATCAGTTTTATAAGCATTTCCGATAAGAGCTGTTTGTCCTAATGTTTCAACACCTTCAGGCAACGCTAAGGTTGCTCCGCTACGAGTAACAACCAGATTCCAAGAGCTTCCGGATACATCCCAATAAAATTCCTTAAAGTTATCATAACTCCATAATAAATTATCTGCCATGTATTCAAATTTATATGTATAAACACCTGCTTCCAAGTTTTGGTTATCTAAAGGTTTGATAATAAAATTAGTCAGGTTTGCATCTAATTCATAAGGGATTGCTTGCCCGTTTACCGATACTCCGATAAGGGTATAGTTTATTTTTCGTTTATCATTGTTTCTTGAAACTATGTATTTAGGCAATATTCTGCTTAAACCATTTTTAAGCTTTTGATTATTTGCAATAACCATAATTGTTTCTGTAAATTTAATTTTCCCACCTGGTAGTAATTCAATCTTACTCATCAGATAAGGAATGTGTTCTTGAGCCGGAACTTTTACAACTTTTTTGCTGAATGGTAATTCTACATTAATTGTAGGAAAATTAAGCTTCTCGGTATTTTTTTTCAATACCCTTTTATGTTGTTGTAAAATTTGCTGAGAATTTGGGGATATGTTATTTACAACATTTTTATCATCTAACCGTTTTAATGCATTTTCATATATTTTTTGAAAAGTTGTCTTATTGGCATCTTGATTATCTTTCAAATATACATCACTGGGTTGAGTGTCTGTGGTTACGGATTTTACTTCATTCTTATCCACCACAATAGTTTTTTCGATTCTATCGAGTAAAAAATTTTCCATTTCATCTAAGGATACTTCTTTGGGTTTTTGTGATGGAATGTTCAAAGATTGCCTTTGAGGAATTTCACTGCTGTCAATAACTTCTCTGACCGCACTGTTTGCAGAAAAAGTTATACATAAGCAGAAACAAATTGAAAGAAAAAGTTTATTCATAAAACACACTCTTTATTAACTAAATATGGATAGATTATAAAATAAAGTTATTAATAAAATAATAAATCACAATTTTTAAGGAGAACTTTGATGACTGAAGTTGCAGCAATTATTTTAGGAGCCGGTAAAGGCACTCGTATGAAATCGGACTTACCTAAAGTTTTGATGCCTGTTGATGGTAAGCCCATGATACGCCATATAATTAATACTCTGGAAGATCTTAAAGTACAAAAAATTGTAACGGTTATTGCTCCTGACGGAGATTTGGTAAAAAAAGAGGTTTCTCCATATCCGACATGTATTCAGGAAAAACAATTGGGAACAGGTCATGCCGTACGCTCTGCTCAAGCGGAATTTTCCGGATATAAAGGAGATATTTTAGTTATTTTTGGAGATCAGCCCTTATATACCAAAGATACAATGCGCAAATTACTCAAAAAAAGAGCCGAAGGTTATAGTGTTGTGTGTCTGGGTTTTCGTCCGCAAGATCCGGCACGTTATGGCCGTTTGATTATGAATAAAGGCAATCTTGAGCGTATTGTTGAATATAAAGACGCCACAGATGAAGAAAAAGCAATCAATTTTTGTAATTCCGGCATGATGTGCTTTGATGGTAGTAAATTATTTGAGATTCTGGGAGCCATAAGCAATGAAAATGCAGCAGGAGAGTATTATCTTACAGATGCAATTGAGGTTGCTTTAAGAATGGGATTAAAATGCAGTGCTGTTGAATGTCCGGTAGAGGAAGCATCGGCAGCCAATACTCAAGAAGAACTTGCATACTTAGAGCAACTGATCAAACAAAGAAATTCAAAAAAAGGAAAATAAATGAATTTTATTCGTCGCTATTGGTTTGGACTAATAACCGGATTATTGGTTTTTTTGTGTTTGGTGATCTTTGTTTTAGTGTTAATTTCGCCACGCCAAGATGCACAAAAGAGAGGTTTTATTCCTTGTACGGAGATTATGGCCGAAAAAATTGTATCTTGTCAAGATAATAAGGTAATATGCCTTTTAGGAGCTGTGTTAACTAATACTTGGTGTGATATAAAAGTAATAGGGCAGGGAATGGCTGATTGGGCGCACGGACAACAACCATATCCGTGGAGTAATTACATTTTTATTCCGGAAATTGTTGAAGAACCCGATTTAAATGATCCGCTAAAAGCCGAGTATCTGAAAAATAATCCGAACATTAAGGATGAGATGGAACAGCTGAAAAAATTAAATGAGGAGCTTGAAAATGAAGAAAGACAAGATATGCAAATCGGAACAGAAGACAAACCACAATAATTTTCCGGCATGGGATTTAAAAGATTTATATCAAAATGCTCAAGATCCGCAAATAGAAAAGGATCTTAATAATTATTGTTTTTTAAATCGAAGTTTAGCTAAAAAATATAAAGGAAAATTATCAACATTAACATCTGAAGAATTTTTGTCATCACTGCGTTTGGTTGAAGAAATTAATATTTTGGGTAGCAAATTGGCGGTATATGCATATCTTAATATGGTAACCCAAATGAAAAATCAACAAGCTGTTGCGTTATACCAACACATAGATGAAAAAATGACGGAAGGTGCCAAACCTGCAATTTTTTATACATTAGAGATAAACAAATTATCAACAGAAAAACTCAAAGAATTATATCAAAACAGTAAAGTTTTATTTTATAAACCTTTTATAGAAAGAGTCAGACGTTTTAAATCTCACGAATTACCGGAAGAACAAGAAGCAATATTTCTGGATAAATCGGTAACTTCAGGTTCTGCATGGCGCAGACTTTATGATGAACATTCTGCACGTTTGGTTTATACCGTAGATAAAAAAAATTATAATGATGCAGAGATTTCAAAATTATTACAAGACAAAGATGCTGATATTAGAGAAAAAGCCGGCAAAGAACTAAATCGTGTCAGTAAAGAAAATTCTGCATTGTTCACATTTATATATAATATGATTGTAAAAGATAAATCCATAAGTGACGAGCATCGAGGATACAAAACTCCTGTTTCTGCTCGCAATCTTGATAATCAGGTTGATGAAAAAGCCTTAAATGCATTGGTACAAGCTGTTAAAGATAACTATAAAAACATAGCAAATCGTTTTTACAAGTTAAAATCTCAATGGCTAGGTGTAGATAAAATTCAATATTGGGATAGAAATGCACCACTGCCGTTTGCTGATGATAAACTTTATTCATGGCAAGAAAGTGTGGATATAGTTTTAGAAGCTTATCAATCATTTTCGGCGGAATTATATGATATAGCCCTACCATTTTTTGATTCTAAAAGCTCATGGATAGATGTTCCTCCTCGAGATGGTAAGCGAAGCGGAGCATTTGCCATGCCCATGCCGTCACAATTTCACCCCTACCTGATGCTTAATTTTGTAGGCAAACAAAATGATGTTTTGACACTGGCTCATGAGCTTGGACATGGATGTCATATGCGTTTGGCTATCAAACAGGGAGAGCTTAACGAAGATACTCCGATGATTCTGGCTGAAGTTGCCTCTGTTTTTGCTGAGATGATAACTTTTCAATCTTTGCTTTCTCAAATTAAAGACAACAAGACCAAATTATGTCTAATTGCTTCTAAAGTAAATGATATGATCAACACTTCATTACGGCAGATTGCTTTTCATTGCTTTGAAACCAGAGTACATCATGAGCGCCAAAATGGAGAGCTTTCTTCTGAACGCATTGAGGAAATCTGGTTGGAAGAGATGCAAACTTCTTTGGGAGATTATGTTATTGTTGATGATAATTCCCGATATATTTGGCCTATTGTCAGCCACTTTTTCCATAGTCCGTTTTATGTTTATGCATATTCTTTTGCCGATTGTTTGGTTAACTCGTTGTATCAAGTTTACCAAGAAGGAACAGTTAAAGATTTTGCTTCTAAATATTTACACATGCTATCTCAAACCGGCATAAAAAGATATGACAAATTGCTCAAACCATTCGGACTTGACGCTTCAGATCCCATGTTCTGGAATAAAGGCTTGAATCTGATCTCCCGTTATATTGATGAGTTGGAAAAGTTAGATAAAGAGTTGCGCAAAAAAGGTGAACTCAAGTAGTTACTTTTTAGAACGATGAATATTTTTGGCGGTTTCCAAATACGATTGGGAATCGCCTTCTTTTCCTATATAACTGAGATTATATTTAACTACGTTAATCATTAGCGGATTATGAGAAGAAATAGCATCTCCTTCATTGGGTGTAAGATAAGCTAATCTTATATATGCTCGCCAATGCATAATTGATGGTTCCGGATTTTTTTTTGTTGTAGTTGTTGTAGAAAATTGTACTCTCCACAAATTTTCTTTAATTTTATCAGCTTTGACCACGTTAACTTTTCTTATCATTTTTGCGGAAATAAATTGAGAAATGGTAGTGTAGTTCATAGTCTGAGTAAAAATACTATATTCTTCCGGACTTGATAGATAATAAAATTCAGAACTTTCATCCCATCTACGAGCCATTTGGTTGTAAGAAGATAAAATTTCATGTCTCAATACCACATAGTCTCGCACAGCTTTTTCTTCTAGCATTTCTCTGGCATTAACGATAACTTCTGCATTTCTTGAGGATTTAATGACTTGGTGGGTTTCATCTTTTTCTAAAAGTAAAGGCTTAGCACCTCTCTGAGGTAATAGCAGAAAGATTGTCATTGCTAATATTATTGTAAGGCAGATACTCAAGCAAGCACATATAACCAATAATCTTGAAGTCCATAAATATCTTCTTTCGGGGAACGCCGGTGTATGAATATTCGTCGGATATTTTCCTAAAATATCAAATGCTTTTTTTTCTTTAAACCTGAATATTACAGACAACCACTCAGCCATAGTTTTCTCATCTGATACGTCCAATACGAGCTTCTTTTGCTTTACTCATATAGCTCTCAGGTTCATCTGGAGTTCCAACATAAGAAAGCGAGTAGTTTAAGATCAAAAATCCGAAAGGATTGTAAGCTCTTTGATAAATATTGGCATAATTGATTTCGGTAAAAATCCCTCTGATATATGCCCGCCAGATATTGATTTGAGGCTTTCCGACAGATGGTTTATAATCCATTGTAATGAACTGAACATGCCATAATCCTCTGGCAATAGGTTTCAGCCATTCTACTTCAACCAACCTGATAAGGGATTGATTTCTAAACAAATTTAAATTTGTTGGCATATCATTATGCACAAAATTATTATAAACAGATTGAGAAGATAGCCAATAAAATTTTCTTCCAGGAGCCCATCTTCGTTGCATTTCATCATAATCACGGCTGATTGCATGACGCAATACAATATATTCATGTATTGATTGCTCTGCAATTAAATCTCTTACAGCGACAGCTTTTTCTAAACGATCCGTGAGTTCCAGTTGGCTATAATAATGGTTTGTTTGCAACAATCTGGGGAAAGCTCCTCGTTGAGGCAACAATAAGAAAATCGTCATAGCTAACATCATAGACAAACAAATACTTAAGCACGCACAAATGACCAAAAAACGAGAAGTCCACAAATATCGACGCTCAGGCATAGCTTTAACATGAACTTGTTCCGGATATAATCCCAACTTATCAGGACTTTTCTTTTCTCGATATTTAAAAACTGTACGTAAAATATCCTGCATAATTTCCCCACATATAGAAATTCGATAATTTAAGTTGATTATATCATCAAAAACTATCTGCTTTATTAATTTTTATACAACAAAGTTGAATAAAAGCAAATAAATACTGTTAATATCCGAAATATTGGTATAAACTTCAAACAACTATAAGTAAATTACAGGATGCTATAATGAAAAAAACGTTGCTTTTATTGTTAGGTTTTATCAGTTTTATGGGGGCTTGCTCCAAACTGGATAACACTTTCAACAGTTCTGAGGAAGTTGCCGTTCCTGCACCGGTCGCCTATACAGATTGGGATCGTGCGATTCGTGTTGATACTGATATGCAAACAATGTATGCCTCAACTCCCCGCAAGATAGAAAAACCCATAGATTTATACATGGCAATGGCTTTGGCTCTCAAATATAACTATACCAGAAGAGTTGTCAGCTATCAGCAGAGTCTGGTGGAAGTTGGTAAGTCACCGGCCAATCGTTTGCCTGAAATATTTTCTTCTGCCGGATATGTGAATCCTTCCAATAGATCGGTCATGGATTCTGAACTTAAGTTAGCATGGAATATTTTGGATATAGGTACTGTTTATTATCAAACACAGGATGCAAAATTTCAAAGCGGTGTAGCCTATGAACAGAGCCGGAAAGTTATCCATAACCTTTTACAGGAAACGAGAGTCTTGTATTGGAAGACGTTGACTGCTCAAAGATTGTTGCCTGTTATTGATGCGATGATAGAACATATGACGCTTGATGTGGACGAGCTTAATGCAAGAGCTAAAGAACTGAGTATGGAAGGAAAAGCACTCAGTATGGCGGATCTTGTAAAAAAACGTAAATATATGGAAGCTGTAAAACAGTTGTCCGCACAAAAAAGAGAGCTTGAAACTTCTGAAATAAGATTGGCATCATTATTGGGCTTTCATCCTTCAACGGAATATAGATTGGTTGGTAAGGAATATGGTAATTTTGAATTGCCTGATATAAAAAGCTCATTATCGGAGATGGAGTGGTTGGCTTTAACCAATCGTCCGGAACTTCGTGTCAGGGATATGGTTACTGATATAGAAGAGGTAAAAGCATCTTTTAAGGTTATGCAAGATCCCGGAGCCGGTAAATATAGAAACAATTCTGCATATTATAATCAATCTTGGGCCAAACAAGCCAAATCTTATGGTTTAAGCATCTTTGAAGATATGCAAAATCCTTCGGAAAGCGATTTAGAGAATTTGCGCCGTCAAAGAATGACAAATCTCATCTTGAGTCAGGTTTATGTGGCTTGGGCCAGATATATGTCCGGACTTGAGGATTATCAGCTGAGTCATGAATTGGCAAATGTTTCGGAGGATATAGCTGAGGATATTACCATAACCAATGGAAGTAGAGCTGAAAAGAGTCAGCTTGAATCCGCGAAAGCAATAGAAGATGAGGTTAATGCCATGTTGGCATATGCGGATTTACAAGATGCGCTGGGTAATTTGTATTCAACTTTGGGTATGGATGCGATTCCTTATTATATGCTTGGTGAAAAACCGTCGAAAATTGCAATTTATTTACGAGGTGTGCTTGAAAAATGGAAACATGGAGAGTTTTTGCCGGATAATCGTCCGTATTTACTCAATGTTCCGACCAAGCGTCCTCCGGTTAATTTGTCTTCATCTAAATTGATGCCGGATGTTACCGTTGAGAGTGGGCAACAAGTAAGTATTAAAATACCGAATGCTGTTATCAATAAAATGGATTTTGACGGAAATATTATCGCTAAAGCCGGCTTAATAGATGATAGCCCGTTACCTGACTGGTTGTTCTTTGATGAAAAGAAACTCGAATTTACCGGAACGGCAATGCCTGGTGCTAAGGGTGAATATATTATAAAAGTATATTTTGCCGATGAAAATGGTACAACAGGCTACATCACGTTTAAGATTAAAATTGTAGATGTATATGTTCCATCTCTTAAAGTAACCGGACTGACTCCCGGTAGAAAAGCTACCATACTTAAACGTTGTGTGGGTCCTCAGTGTACGGATACCTACATAAATGAGGAAGTTATAGGTAATGATGTAGTTAAGACTTATAATAATTAGTAAAATAACCATAAAAAAAGACGATTTAATAAATCGTCTTTTTTTTGTGGTTGGTTGACGATTCGTTTGTTTCAGGAGTCGTTTATTAGATATAGTTAAACTTTGTGAAAATAGGCAAATATATAGCTTAAAATCCCAAAAAAATAGACGTATTTAAGATAAAAAAAAGTTATTAAGAATGTTATCTACAACCCCTAAAAAAAAATATGATTGAATCATAAAGGGATAGTGAAAAATCTACTTTTTGTTAACTAAAAATCGGTTGAGAATCATCTTTAAATTCCGCAATATGTTCACAGGTTAAAGATAGCCGAGATTATTCTTAAATAAAAGTTGTGTATACAATATATAGGGTGTTTACTTTTTATTTACACTATATATGGTATATATGTCATCAGAGATGACATAGAGGTAAAACATAAACAAAAATAAGGATTTAACAGAAAAATGTCTAATAACAACTTCGATATGCCCTCCGTCGCCAATGAAAAAATTGATATTGATAGTGTTACCAAGAGGGATGGTACACTTGCTCCGTTTGATAGCAATAAAATATACAACGCTATTAATAAGGCGGGCAATACAACAGGAGAATTTGGAGAGCAGGAAAGTTGGTTGTTAACGGCTCAAGTGCTAAAAGTGTTGAAACATAAATTTGCCAATGATTTGCCTTCAATTGAGCATATACAAGATATTGTGGAACAAGTCCTTATCTCTGCAAACTATTTTGCCACCGCCAAAGCATACATTTTGTATCGTGATCAACGTTCTCGCACTCGTAATGACCAAAAAGTTATGGTTGATGTTGAGAGTTCTGTTAATGAATATTTACAAAAATTGGATTGGCGAATTAATGAAAATGCGAATCAGGGATATTCTAACGGAGGTCTGATTCTGAATGTTTCCGGTAAGGTTACGGCTAACTATTGGTTGAGCCATGTTTATCCGGCTAATGTTGGAGAAGCTCACCGTAGTGGCGATATTCATATTCATGATTTAAGTATGTTGGCAGCATATTGTGCCGGTTGGTCATTGAAAAATCTTCTTCACGAAGGCTTTAATGGTGTACCTGGTAAAGCAGAAGCCGGTCCTGCAAAACATTTATCGGCAGCTATTGGTCAAATGGTTAACTTTATGGGAACTTTGCAAAATGAATGGGCCGGAGCTCAAGCATTTTCTTCCGTAGATACTTATTTGGCTCCATATGTTCGCAAAGACAAGATGGAATATAAAACTGTTTATCAATGTATCCAAGAGTTAGTATATAATTTGAATGTTCCTTCTCGTTGGGGTTCTCAAACACCGTTTACAAACTTTACTTTTGATTGGGTTTGTCCTGAAGATTTACGAGAAACTCATCCTATTATCGCAGGCGAAGAACAGCCGTTTACTTATGGCGAACTTCATGAAGAAATGCACATGATTAATAAAGCATACATGGAAGTTATGATGAAAGGTGATATTAAGGGACGTCCGTTTACATTCCCGATTCCCACCTATAATATGACACCTGACTTTCCGTGGGAAGATGAGAACACCGAGTTGTTATTTGAAATGACTGCTAAATATGGTTTACCATATTTTCAAAACTTCATTAATTCTGTTCTTAAGCCCGGACAAATACGCTCAATGTGTTGTCGTTTGCAACTTGACCTAAGAGAATTGCTTGCCAGAGGTAACGGTTTGTTCGGTTCTGCAGAACAAACAGGTTCTATCGGTGTTGTTACCATCAATTGTGCTCGTTTAGGATATTTATATAAGGGTGATGAACATGCACTGTTTAATCGTGTTGATGAATTGATGGAAATTTCAAAAGTTTCTTTGGAAATTAAGCGTAAAGTAATTCAACGTCTTATTGACAATGGCTTATTCCCGTTCACTAAGCGTTATTTGGGCACACTTCGTAATCATTTTTCAACAATCGGTGTGAATGGCGTTCACGAAATGATTCGTAACTTTACCAATGACGAACATGGTATTGCAGATGAATGGGGACAAAAGTTTGCTCTTAAATTCTTGGATTATATTCGTGATAAATTGGTTAAATTCCAAGAAGAAACAGGCCATATGTATAATTTAGAAGCCACTCCGGCAGAAGGAGCCGCCACTCGTTTTGCTCGTGAAGATAAAAAACGCTTCAAAGATATTATCCAAGCCGGTACCAAAGAAAATCCGGTTTACTCAAACTCATCTCAACTGCCGTTTGGTTATACTGATGATATGTTTGAGGCATTAGAACTACAATCTGCTTTACAAACCAAATATACCGGCGGAACAGTACTCCACTTGTATATGGGGCAGAGAATTTCATCTGCGAAAGTTTGTCGAGACATTGTCAGAAAAGTTTTGACTAACTATCGTATGCCGTACATTACCATAACTCCTACTTTTTCCATCTGTCCTAAGCATGGTTATATTTCAGGAGAACATAAATATTGCCCGATATGTGATGAAGAATTGAAGGCACAAAAAAGAGCCGCAGCGTCCAGAAAAGATGTTGCATAGAGTAAAATTTATTAATTGGAGAAATATTGAAATGACAACTGTTAATTTTGAAGATATTAAATTGAACGATTCAGAAAGACAACCTTGCGAAGTATGGACCAGAGTAATGGGATATTTTCGTCCGGTTTCAGAATTTAATGTTGGTAAAAAATCTGAATTTTACTCTCGTGTATGCTTTTCAGAGAGCAAAGCCGTTTGCGGTTGCGAATGCAATGCAATGGATGTTGCTGCTGAGTAACTACCGGTAAAATTATGAGTGACTTATTAATCGGCGGTGTTGAAACATTCAGCACCGTCGATTTTCCTGATAGATTAGCCGCTGTTGTTTTTATGCAAGGCTGTCCGTGGCGTTGTCCTTTTTGCTACAATCAATCGATTCAAAAGATTGGTCAAAATACCGGTTTTTTGTGGGAAAAGTTTATTGAATTTTTGGAACGTCGTAAAGGCAAACTTGATGGTGTTGTCTTTAGCGGGGGAGAACCTTTGGTACAAGATGGATTGTTTGCTGCAATGGAGCAAGTTAAAGCAATGGGTTTTGAGATCGGATTGCATACCGGTGGCTACCGTCCTGAGCATTTGGCAAAAGTTTTAGCAATTGTTGACTGGGTAGGGCTAGATATAAAAGCTCCGCTTGAAAAAGAACGCTATCAATTTGTTACTCAAACCAATCATATAAACAGTGTATTACAAAGTTTAGATATTTTAATTAACAGTGGTAAAGATTTTGAGTGTCGCACGACATGTGATCCCAGACATTTAAGCGTAGAAGATATATACTCAATTGCAAAATTTTTGCAGGAAAAAGGTGTTAAAAAATATTTTCTTCAACAATATCGTCCGGTAGCCGGTGACACAACAACCACTGATGATATGCGTAATAAGTTTTTTAATGACAAAGAACTGATAGCCAAACTAAAAAGTAGTTTTGAAATTTTTGATATCAGATATTAAGTATGACTTCATTTTTTAGTATACTCCTGTATCATAACAAGAGAATTTTAATATTTAAAGAAACAGTAAGCAGTGTATTTCACTGAGGAGGAAAAGGTTGAGCTTACTTGAAAATCAGCATCATATTTAATTTTATACGTATATACTCCAGATACATTAGCCGATGATGATACACTACGGTAATCAGTATATGAGCTAGGATTATAAGGAGAATTGATCGAAAGATTGCTATATAATCCAGTTATATTGCTAATTGCATCATTATATTGATCTTTTAATCCATATAATTTATGTAGTTGTCCTACGGACGGTAAAAACCATTTTTTACCGCCTAGAGTTAGATTATTACAATAAATAGCAGCACTGTATCCGGCAGCAACTAAATGTTCTGTATTTTTTTCTCCTTCCCCGTCCCTTAAAACCTCCTCTTCACTAAGCACAGATCCGGTATTTCCAGAAACAGTTAGAGATGATACAGTTGTGCTTGAAGAATGGAGACCAATAGCCAATTTGTAATTTTTATCAACAACCATACCTATTACTTCTTTCAAGTTATCAAACTCATCAGAACAAGTATCATCGGCATAATAAAAATCTCCAACTTTACAATCCCCGTTGCCATCATCACCACTTCCTGAAACATTACCACCACTCACACAAGCCACTTGTGAAACATCAAACGGACACCTTATGACTTTAGAACTTCCGCAATCACTTTCTGCTTGCGTATATCCCAACTGAGAGCAACTTGGCTGAACAATGCATGTGCTGGATTGCGCCAATGTTGTGGTTGTTAGTAAAACCAACGGAGTTAAAATTGTTAGATTTTTCATTGTTTTTCTCCTTAT
>SUUR01000031.1 GCA_015062435.1 Alphaproteobacteria bacterium
CATTGTCATTAAAGGTGCCACTTTGGCGGATATGGACAAGCGGATAAACATGAGACATGTCTTGTGCATATTATGATACCTTAGTGGCACAATTATCTTTCCCATGTTCTAAGATAACATAGGTTTTACAATGTGTCAATCAAATATCGAGATAGGTGGACGGAACTATAAGTTAACTTTAAAACAAAAAAACTCCGGAAGATCCGGAGCTTTTTGTTTTATTCAGATTTTGAAGTACTGAAGTGTTCACTGATTGTCTGGAACAATACATATAGCAACGGTATGACTATCAATCCGGCTGCGGTTCCCAATAACATTCCATAGAATACGGGAACACCGATCGCAATTCGGCTTGAAGCACCGGCTCCGGTTGCTATAATCATTGGCCAAACTCCCAAGATGAATGTAAAGGCCGTCATTAATACTGCACGAAAGCGCTCTTTTGTTCCAACCATCGCTGATTTTACAATTGATGCTCCTTTTTCTCTTTCTTCTTTTGAAAATTCAACAATCAAAATAGCATTTTTAGCAGCTAAACCAACTAACAAGATTAATCCTAACTGAGCATAAATACTCAACGGTAATCCGGTGATAAATAATCCGGCAAGAGCTCCCAACATGGCAACAGCAACAGATGTTAGCACCGGTAAAGGTGTGATCCAACTTTCATATTGAGCAACTAAAAATAAATAGCCAAATGTAATTGCCAAAGCTAATAAATATCCTATTTGTCCGCCACTGGCTTTTTCTTGATAGCTGACACTGGACCAGTCATAACTAAATCCTTTAGGAAGTTGTTTAGATAAATCTTCCATCGCTTTCATTGCCTGTCCGGTACTGATAGAATTATTTTGTACAGCAGTAATTGATGCACTCGGATATTGGTTATATCTGTTAACAACACGGGGAGCAAGTACTTTGCGTAGACTAACAACACTTCCCAAAGGAACCATTTGTCCATCTTTATTTTGAACATATAACTTATTTATACTGTCAATATCTTTACGGAATTTCCAATCAGCCTGTATCATAACTTTGTTAACTTGTGTTCCGAAGTTGACATCATTAACATAGCTTGATCCCAAATAGTTTTGCAAGACAGAAAAAATACTACCTATTGACACACCCATTGCTTCTGCTTTTTGCCTATCTATATCAATATAAATATTAGGAGTTTGTGCTGTATAGGTTGAATAAGCATAATTAACTTCAGGAAGTTGATTTATTTTCATAAGCACATTTTGAAGCGCTGATTCTAATTGCTGAGGATTATCTGTTTGAGTAGACAGTAAACGGTAATCCATACCTCCGCTCATACCCAATCCCATAATTGCAGGAGGCTCAAACAAGTTTACTTGTGCTTGTGGCTTACCGGAAACCTTTGCTAAAATTCGATTCATAATATTGGTAGAATATAGCTCTTTGCCCTCACGCTCATTCCAAGGACGCAATGCAATAAAGCCTAAAGCAACGTTCTCTCCGGAACCACCGATTAATGATGCTCCGGCAACAATCATAACGCTGTCTACCCCCTTTTCTTCTCTTATAAGCGGATAAATTTCATCAATGAATTTTTGTGTACGTTCACGAGTTGCACCTTCAGGAAGTTGAATATTAATCATTATTACACCTTGATCTTCATTGGGAATAAATGAAGTCTGACTAATACTCAAGAAACCATAAACAGCTCCAACCAATAATACAAACAACAAAGCGATTACAGATACCTTGCGAGCTATTATTGCAACTATTGAAACATAGGTATCCCTTGACTTATTGATAATTTTGTTAAACCACATTAGTGGACCTTTTTGTACGCTTTTTAACGGACGTAGAATGGTAGCGCACAGTGCAGGAGACAGAGTTAATGCATTAATTGAGGAAAAAACTACTGACGTAGATATCGTTATTGCAAATTGTTGGTATATCCTTCCGGTTATTCCTCCCATGAATCCTACCGGCACAAATATTGCTAACAATACCAAAGTAGTTGCTATAACTGCGCCTGAAATATCTTCCATTGCTCTGATAGTGGCTGTTTTAGGAGCTAACCTTTCAGTTTCCATAAGATAAAGTACACGTTCTACCACAACAATAGCATCATCTACCACCAATCCGATAGCAAGAACAAGACCGAATAATGTTAAAATATTCATACTATAACCAAGAGCTTGCATTACAGCAAAAGTTGCAAATATTGATACCGGAATGGTTAAAGCTGGTATCAAAGTGGCTCGCCAATCTTGTAAAAATACATAGCAAACCAAAACAACCAACGCAAAAGTTATTACTAATGTAAAAATAACTTCTTCAATTGATGCTTTAATATATTTCGTAGAATCGTAACCGATCATGTATACCATATCATCAGGAAAATTTTGTGATAACTTTTCCATCTCGGCCTTTACGGCAGCCATTGCTTCCAGCGCATTGGCTCCTGATAATTGATTGATGGCAATTGCCACGTTAGGGGCATTATTAAATTTGGAAACAGCTCGATAGTTTTCTTCTCCAATTTCAACTTTAGCAATATCTTTTAAATATACTAATCCCCCTTGTTCGGCTGTACGAATAATTATGTTTTTAAAATCATCTACCTCATTAATACGTCCTTGAGTTTGGAGAGTATAAACCATCTGTTGAGTTCCGTCACCGGGCATAGCTCCCACACTTCCCAATGAAGGTTGATAGTTTTGACTTTCTATGGCTGACTTCACGCTTTCCAACGGAATGTTAAGTGCCGTTATCTTATCAGCATCAAGCCATACTCGCATGCTTAATCTGGAAGAATAAACATTAACTTCACCAACACCATATACTCGAGCTAAGTTGTTTTTAATGTTATTTTGGACATAGTCAGCAAGTTCAAGCGGTGTATGTGTTCCTTTAGGTGAACCGATTGTTATAAATCCTAATATGTTAGATGAGCGACTTTTAACCGTAAGACCTTGACGAGTAACCTCTGAAGGAAGTTTTGATTGAGCTTGTTGGATACGATTTTGAACTTTAACCTGAGCCATATCTCTATCAACACCGACTTTAAAAGTTATGGTAAGTTGATAGCTTGAATTTTCTGAAGAAGAACTCATATAAAGCATGTCTTCAACGCCGTTGACTTCTTCCTCCAACGGAATACCAATGGTTTTGGCAACAACTTCTGCACTGGCTCCGGGATAGCTCGCAGAAACAACAACTTCCGGCGGAGTAATTTCAGGATAAAGGTCTATCGGCAATGAAAATACGGAAATAACACCGGCTAAAGTCAAAACGATGGAAATAACCATCGCAAAACGAGGACGCTCAATAAAAATTCTCGAAAACATCGGTTACTTAGCCTCCACAGACTTGTTTACCAATTGGGCTTTTACTTTTTGTCCGTCTCGAACTTTTTGTAAACCTTGAATGATAACCTTATCTTCTGTTGATAAACCTCTAAGAACAACTTGTTTATCCTCAACAATTTCTCCAAGTTCAACTCTGCGTTGCTCAGCAATCCCCTTATCATTTACAATCATAACGTAATTTCCGTGTTGATCTTGAGCTAAGGCTCCCTGAGGTACTAAAATAGCGATTTTATCATCTTTTTTACCAATTCTGATATCGACATAATTTCCAGGAATAAGTAAATCTTTATCATTATTATATTCGGCATATACAGCTATGGTTGCAGTGCCGGAATTAACTTCATTGTCTGCAAAACGAGAACGCAAATTATTAACCAAAACCGTGCCATTGGACAATACCAGTTCAGTTTTGAGCGGACTCCCCTTTCCTTCGTATATTTGACGCATATTAAGCATATCTTTATCCGTTACGGAAAAGGCTACTCGAATAGGATTTGTCTGAACAATACGCGCCAATGTTTGCAGAGTAGATGCAACATAGTTACCTTCAGTTACAAGAGCTTTACCGATACGGCCACTTATAGGAGCTTTGATTTCCGTATATCCCAAATCTATCTTAGCCAGATCAAGATTTGCTTGAGCTTGTGCAACTGCAGCCTTTGCTTGCAAATAGGCACTTTCCGCATTATCTAAAGTTGCTTTTGAAGCATAGTTTTGTTTGCTTAATGACGATTGGCGTTTATAATCCCTTTCAGCTCTTACTAAATTGGCTTTGGCACTGGCAAGCTCTGCTTCTCTTAAGTCTACGTTTGCAATGTATCTGTCTTGCTCAATTACAAATAATATATCCCCCTCTTGAACAAAGGAACCTTCTTCAAATAAAACTTTCTCAACGTATCCTGCTATTTGCGGCTTGAGGTTAACACTTTTTATCGGTTCCACATGTCCGATATAAGTCTTTTTAGGAGCAATATTGCGAGTTTCCAATGATTGTATCAAAACCAACGGCTCTCCGGCCCCCATCATTCCCATTGATGGTGCAGGAGGAGTTAATTTACTTTTCAAAAACCAACCAAAAGCAACACAAAGCCCAATAATTATTACCTGACGGATAATAACACGTTTTTGTACTGTTCCTACTCGCATTTTATTTACTCTCCAATTTAAGACTATTAATCAACATATCAAACCCCTGCAAAAATACGACACTGAGACTCATAGGATATCTTTTTGAGATATAAGAATCAACAGTGCCTCGCCATAAGCAAGAAATTAAGATTGTTAAATCTTCTACATTTATATTAGAAGGTATTTCTCCACTTTTTTGAATAAAAGTCAATCTTTCTTTTAAGGTCTTCCATGTATACTCTGTGATATCGGTTAATTGATCAAACACACGGTTTGCAACACTCTCTGACCATTCCATTTGAAAAATAACAAAAAATAAAAATCGGCAAAAATCTGCATCATTTTCAATGGATTGAGCAACAAGCTTAAAATGCTCCCTAATATCTGATAAGCTATTCATTTTTGAACCATCTGATGATATTTTTTCTTTATGCTCTATAAACTTTTGGCGCATTAATTCTGCTAACAAATCCGCTTTGTTGCGAAAATGCCAATATACGGCTCCTTTTGTGAGATTGATTCTTTTTGCCACTTCATCAAAGGTTGAACGTGCAAAGCCTTTTTCATAAAACAATGATTGTGCCGATGCCAAGATATCTTGCTTGGTTTGCTCTGCTTCTTCTTTTGTGCGTCTCGCCATTAAAGTTTACTCCATATACATACCAACCGTATAGTATGTATCTTGATTAATTTTTTTTTGCAAATTAAAAAAAAATTATTTTTAAAAATCGGTATGTATAATTATACTTTCTCAATATCACTGGGATAATTCACATCCAACACTTTATTTGTATCTTTGATATTTACAAAATTTGTGTAATCAGAGTGCTCAACAAAAACTGCTCGCAAATGTGAATTTTCAGGCACAATATCGGCTTTAGAATATAGTGATTTACTCCAAATAACAGGATTATGTTTCACTCCTTTGCAGTTAAACATGCACAACTGGTTTTCTTCTGTTTTCTTGAAAGATGAAATAAGTTTATTTAAATCTGAAGCCTCTAAATTAGGCATATCGGCGGGAATTAACATTGCTCCGTCACAGAAATCAGGAACAGACTTAAGCCCCAAGTCGATAGATGTTTTTATTCCTGAGCGATATGCCGGATTATGGATTACATTCACATCTAATTTATCAAGGTACTTCATCATTTCTTCATGATGGTATCCGGTAATTATAAATACGGGACAGGCATTGGAGGATATTGCCGTTTTTACGGATTTTAAAAATAAAGGATCCCCATCTTTGGTTTCTACCATCAATTTGTTGCGACCGCTACGACTTCCTATACCAGCAGCTAAAATAACAGCTGCAATATCAGCTTTTTTGTTGCTTGTGACACCAGATGGCGCGGCAATCAGTTGCGAAATGTATTGTTTGGAAAGCTTATTTTTCTCAGTCAAAGAGCATGAAGAAATATTCTTAAAGTCAGAAGATATTAATTTTTCCGACAAAACAGATTGTTTGATTATATCATCAATACATTCCGAAGCCATGTAACCATAGTTATACGGCAAAATAATTATTTTGGTTTGGCGCTTTTGGGCTATAAATAAATCTGATAACCCTACCTGAGGAAAATGCTCTAAAGCAAAAACATCTACAATCTGCCTCAAAGAGCTCGGCAAAACATCATTGCTACAACCAGATTTGCTACCACTCAAAACAAAAAGAATATCTAAATTATCATCAACAGCATCTAATATCCTATCCACAATTTCCTTTTGATAATATAAAGCACTATACTCTTTGCTAAACTCTAATCCATATTCACTAAATACAGATACTAATTTGGTTGCCTGAGTTGTAAAGTGTTGATTCTCTGCAACATCATCAAGTATCTTGGTGTATAGTAAAGCTGTTTTTTGCGTACGTATTTTTTCAATCTTAAGTAAAGATGTGTTGCCGGATAAGCTAAAAACAATATCGTTAACCGCATCTTGAGTTATTAGCGGTGCCGATAACTCCAATTTAGCAACAACATCTCCTTTTGATACTTTTGAAAACGGTGGAATAGTGTTTAAAATTAAGTCTAAGTGTAAATTATTGAATTTTCTTATTCTTTCTTGTGATGAAACAAATGCTCCATCTGCATTTGCAACAATTTTAACTTCATCATCTTCTGCAATAGCATAAGCAGTGTTTGTGCCACAAATTTTGGCAGCAATTATACCCAATGCCGTTTGTTTATCCATATCATCTTCAGATGCAAATGCTCCATAAACTCGTTTTATACCATACATCTTAAAGATAATAATGTCTTCAGGACTTAGAACATGCCCTTGTTTATAAGTCTTGTTATCTAACTTATAATCAGCAAACAGGTAAGCTCCTTCTGCTGAATTTATATCATATTCGGCAATTTGCATAACGAATCTCCCTTTATTAAAAAACAGCATAACACAGATAAGTTTACCAATTCTAAATTTGATTGATTTTTCATAAAAACCGGTTATATTAACACGATCATTATTAATTATTAAAAATATTATTCTATGGGAAGTTTTATTTATTATGTTTTGTTTTCATACATGTTTATCGGGATAGGAATTATCCTGTGGGGATCTGTAATAAAGAATAAACATCAGCCGGTGAAATTTAACAAAATTTTGAGTGTTTGGAGTATCGGTTTAGGTATATTTATGATTATCTTTACCATTAAATGGGGGATTGTTCACAATATATCACTGTGGAAATTTCAACCGATATTCATCATAACTATTTATATTTTGATGATTTTATTAATGATATGTAATATTCTAACCTTAAAAAAATAGCATTATGAAAAATTTATTTTTATTTGTTGCATATTTTGTTTTATATGCACTAGTTGTAACAATTTTGGGTATGTGTATCGGTTGGTTTGTTGGTTTGTTGTTTGGCAAAACAATACTTGGTGTTTTAGCTTGTATTGGCATTAAAGGTTTTAAGATGTGGCAAATCGGAGCAACTTTAGCCTTTCTATCAAGTTTTTTTACTAATGGTTGGTTTAAAATTACTTTTAAAGATATAGACAGATATTCATTTTTTGGTTTAAAATAAACAAAACTTAATTATGAATAAAAAACAAAAGCAACAGGAAATTGATTGCATTGTAAAAACTATGATGCAATACAACATTACACTTGAAGAAGTGTCTAAACATTATCATCAAACATTCATTGATGAACCGCCTTTTGACTTGCTTTGCAAATGTGATGGTTTACTGAAAAGAGTTCCGTTTAATATCGGAAAAAAACTAAACCCTATTGCCATATTTCCGGATAAGAGATCGCCGTATTATTGGAATTTGGAAAAGTTACACGGATTAAGAAGCAAGCTAAACATTGATGACAGCCAAATTCCAACTCTTGATTTTTTTAAAGTACTTTTCAGTAAAAGACAACTTTTGCAAAAAGCTTTTAAAGAATTAGGTGCCGAAGAGGTCAATGATTTCTATCTTGTAAACTACAAGGTATATCCTGAAATGGAATTGCACAGAATCGGGTTTTGGAGTTTTAATGTTGCAATGAAAGGGGAATATGTCGGTAATCGTGACCAATATGTAACTGTAAGATGTTTTGGTACTTTTATCGAAGAATAAGATGTTATTAACAAAAAAAGGAAGTCTTTAAGGACTTCCTTTTTGTTATTTCACTTTAAAGGCTTAGCTTATGCTTTATGTACATACTCCATAAAACATCTAAATGCTCTCTTTGATTGGCTTCAATCTCCTCGTCTTTCCAATTTGTCAGATACCTTACAATCATCTTTATTGTGAATGATTTGTGAAAATGGTGAATAGGTAATAGTGGGAAATTATAGAATTGAGTGGAACTATGTAAATATGAAAAAAAGGTTGTGCAAATTGCACAACCTTTTGATTTTTCTCGGTATTGAGATAAAGCCAATTAACGTTTTGAGAATTGGTAAGAACGGCGAGCTTTGGCACGACCATATTTCTTACGTTCAACAGTTCTGTCATCACGTGTCAAGAAACCTGCTTTCTTCAATACTGCACGCAACTCAGGCTCAAAGTCATTAAGAGCTTTAGAGATACCGTGTTTGATAGCACCGGCTTGACCAGACAAACCACCGCCTTTTACAGTGCAAACAACGTCAAATTCATTAACTCGGTTTGCAACTTCAAAAGGTTGGTTGATAATCATTTTTAAAACCGGACGAGCAAAATATTGATCTATAGATTTATCGTTGATGGTGATATTGCCTTTTCCGGGTTTAATCCATACACGTGCAACTGCATCTTTACGTTTGCCGGTTGCATAAGAACGACCTAATTTGTCTTTCTTCGGTTTGCGAGCAACTACAGTTTCAGCAGAAGCTGTTTCTACTTTAGCTGAGGCCTTTTTCAGGTCCTTCAAAGATTCTAATTTCTCAGCCATGATTATTTGCTCCTTTTATTTTTAGGGTTCATTGCTTCCATATCCAAAACAATCGGATTTTGAGCAGTATGTGGGTGAGATTCACCAGCATAGACCTTAAGTTTGGTCATTTGCTGACGCCCCATCGGATTACGAGAAATCATACGCTCAACAGCTTTAATGATAACTCTCTCAGGAAACTTGCCTGCCAATACTTTTGCAGGAGTAGTTTCTTTGATTCCGCCAGCCCATCCGGTGTGGTGGAAGTATTTTTTATCAGTCAATTTACGACCGGTGAGTTTTACTTTATCAGCATTGATAACAACTACATAATCACCGCAATCAAGGTTGCTAACATAGTTAGGCTTGTTTTTTCCTTGCAAAATCTTTGCAATTTGAGCAGATAAACGACCCAACACAACACCTTGAGCATCAACTACATACCATTTTCTCTCAATGTCTGAGGGTTTTGTTGAATATGTGTTCATTTGTGTTCTCTCTTATAAAAAGATAGGTTAATTAATTCGATGTGAATATACCTAAAAAAAACGCATTGTCAACAAGTTTTTTTCATTAATTTTCAATATATTAACATGAGGTATTATCATACCCCACGCCAACACATTGTTTTTGTTTTATTTTACTCTTTTTGGAGTTGCATTCTTTTAAGTTCATAAAGTTTTTCTAAGGCTTCTCTAGGTGTCAGGTTATCCGGTTCAATTATATTCAAAGCCTCAATGATCGGATTTTTTGCTATTTTAATCTCAGCTTGCTCTCGCAAAACCGCAAATAATGGTAAATCATCAGCCAACTTGCTCATAGAATTACCTTTCCCGTTCTTTTCCAAATGTTCCAATACTTGTTCCGAGCGTTTGACAACCACCTTAGGCAAACCTGCCAGTTTTGCAACTTGAATACCATAACTTCTATCCGCTGCGCCATCTATTACTTCATGTAAGAAAATAACTTCATCATTATACTCTTTAATCTTCATGCAATGTAAAGAAAGTTGATTTAATTTTGAAGATAGTGATGTAAGCTCATGATAGTGAGTTGCAAAAAGAGTTCGGCATTTATTGACATTATGCAAATGTTCAACCACAGCCCAAGCTATCGATAAACCATCAAAAGTTGCCGTACCTCTGCCAATCTCATCCAATATAACAAAAGAACGTTCATCTGCCTGATTTAAGATTGCTGCAGTTTCTACCATCTCAACCATAAAGGTAGAACGTCCTCGTGCTAAATCATCACTAGCTCCTACACGAGAAAATATTTTATTAATCACACCGATATGAGCAGACGCACAAGGTACAAAAGCTCCCATTTGTGCCATGATGGCAATGATGGCGTTCTGGCGTAAAAACGTAGACTTTCCGGCCATGTTCGGACCGGTTAGAAGCCACAAACAACCATAACCGTTACCAAGCAAACAGTCATTACCTATAAACGAGTTACCTTGCTTGGATATAGATGCCTCCACAACAGGATGACGCCCTTCTTTAACTTCAAAAATTAAGCTCTCATCAACTATCGGACGGCAATAATTGTGCTCAACAGATAAATCTGCCAATGCAGAAGAAACATCAAGCTCAGCATATGATTTGGCAGTCTTTAAGATGTCATCAACAGAAACTTTAATGTCTTTGACCAGTTGCTCAAAAATTTCCAATTCCAAAGCTAAAGCTTTGTCTGATGCTCCGCTGATTTTATTTTCCAATTCGGTTAGTTCAACAGTAGTAAAACGAGAAGCATTAAGCACAGATTGTCGATGAATAAAGTTTTTATCTTCCAACATCTGAGTAGCAAACTTGCTCTGAACCTCAATAAAATATCCGATGACATTATTAAATTTGATTTTAAGGTTAGAGATTCCGGTTGTTTCAGAATATTTATTTTGTAAATCAACAATTAGTTTATGACTGTCATTTTTAATTCTTTTGACTTCATCTAAAGCTGCAGAATATCCTTCTCTGATAAATCCTCCATCTCTGGCCAAAAGCGGTAAGTCATCAGCCAGTGCCGAGTTTAAATTTGCAACCAATTGTGAATGCTCACCTAAACCGGAAACAATGTGCTTAACAGAATCCGGCAAGCCAAAATCTCCGCCATATAACAAATTACGGATAACCGGAACTAGTGATAATGCTTGCTTGATGTTAGCCAAATCACGAGGACCGCCTCTTCCTAAACTAAGACGAGAAACTGCACGCTCAATATCCGGACAACCTTTCAGCAGTTGGCGCAACTCTTGACGAATAGAATGAAAAGATACAAAAAACTCTACTGTATCTAAGCGTTGATTTATAGAAAAAACATCTTTGAGAGGGTTAGCCACTCGGTAAGCCAATAATCTCCCTCCGGCACCGGTAATCGTACGATCAATAGTGCCTAATAATGATAAATTCTTCTCACCGTTAACAGACTCTAATAACTCCAAAGAACGTCTGGTTGCACCATCAATTTCAACAATTCCATTTTCACTTACTTTATGAGGTGTTTGAATAAAAGGTATCTTACCTTTTTGAGTATTTTCCACATAATCAATCAACACTCCGGCAGAAGTTATTTCTGAGCGAGAAAAACTACCATAAGCATCAAGACTATCAACTTTGTATATAGAACATAGTCTCAAATATGCGTTTTCACTGTTAAATCTGGCATGAGGCAATACAGATAACTTATCACGACATGAATTCAGCACACTATAAATCTGAGGATTTTGAATATATGCATCAGAAACCACAATCTCTACCGGAGTTAAGCGAGATAATATTCCAGATAAAATAACTCCTTCATCTTTGCCGGAAAGAGAAATTTCCTGTAAATAAAAATCGCCGGTAGAGATATCTAACCATGAAACCCCAAGATTGTTATTTTGTTTAACAATAGCTAACAAAAAATTGTTCTTTTTGGCATCTAATAGTGGCTCTTCAGTGAGCGTTCCGGCTGTAACCAGACGAACAACCTCTCTTTTGACTATGGCTTTATATCCTCTTTTTTTTGCCTCTTTAGGATCTTCCACCTGTTCACAAATCGCAACCTTAAAACCTTGCCTGATTAATCTGGCTAAATAGCTTTCATAAGCATGGAAAGGTACTCCACACATGGGTATATCGTCACCCTCATGCTTTCCACGTTTAGTGAGGGCAATATCTAAGGCCTTTGAAGCCTTTACAGCGTCATCAAAAAACAATTCATAAAAATCACCCATACGGTAAAATAATAAGTAATCCTGATGTTCTTTTTTTATTTGTATGTATTGCGCCATTAATGGAGTTGTTGCGCTGCTTGCCTGTGTATCTGTCATTTCTTCTCAAAATATTTAAGGTTTTTAAACTTGTTTTATATTAATATATTTTTAGTTTCAGTCTAGTTTTTTTTATGAGATATAGGACATACTGATATGTTTGAAAAAGCACGAAAGGCTTTAGGTTTTGAAAAAAACAGCCAATTTGCGACAAAAGTCTTAGTTTTGAGTTTTCCTACCGCATTGGTTTTTGTTATTTTAGCTGCTGCAAAACTGGTTGATCCGTTGCTAGCGATAATATCCATGGCCAGTGTGGTGATGTTTAACATAATTTTGTTGTTTCCCTTAACTATCCAATTGCAACAAATAAAAAAATATATTACGTCAATTGCTAGCGGAGAAAAAATTGAAGAAATCTCACTACATATCTCTGAAACAGAAGCCAAAGATATTGTTGATGCAGTAAATGCCATGCACCATTTTTGGGCACAAAAAACTTTTGACTTAGAAGCTCAAACGATTTCAGATACCGCAGTATTAGACAGTTTGCCAGACCCGATTATGATGATTGACAGAAACGGAAATATTCTAGGGGCTAATTTATCTGCCAGAAATAATTTTGGAAACGACATTACTGAAAAATGTATTGATAGAGTTTTTGGTTCCAATAATTTTATCAGAGCCGTAAATAAAGTTCTTTCACAAGAAAGTAATAGTGAGAATCTGGTATTTTATTTACCGGCACCGGCTGATAAAAAGTTATATGCTCATATAAAATCATTACCTTGGATTTCCAAAGGAAAAGCAGTGGCAGTAATTTCTGTTTATGATTTGACCAAATCTTTGAAAATAGAAAAAATGCAATCAGATTTTGTGGCAAACGCCAGTCATGAGCTAAGAACACCGCTTTCTGTAATATCCGGATTTATTGAAACGTTACAAACTTCAGCCAAAGATGATCCCGATGCTCAAGAAAAATTTTTATCCATTATGAGTGAACAAGCAAAATATATGTCTGACCTGATTGAAAACTTGTTATCATTATCACGAATCGAATTAAATCAGGAACAACCTCCTGAAAACATAATCACCGATTTGTCAGAAATTGTTAATGATGTTGCTCAAGCATTAAACCTTAAAGCAAATAGCAGAAATATGAATATTGAGTTATCTTGTGACAATAATCTCCCTCAAATTGTGGGCGATAGAGCACAGATAAAACAGGTAATTCATAATCTTACGGATAATGCCACAAAATATGGGTTATCAGATACCAATATTACAATAACGGTGAAGAATGTTGACAAGATACCGTCTTCACCGAATATAAAAGAAACCGATATTCCGGCAGTGGCAATATCCGTAAATAATAAAGGTCCTAAAATTGATGCGGATAAATTAGCCAGATTAACGGAACGATTTTATCGCTTGCAAGAACACAAAGACCTTAGTATCAAAGGAACCGGATTGGGTTTGGCTATTGCAAAACATATTGTCTTAAGGCATCGAGGTAACTTGACGGTTGTATCAAATAACCTTAACGGAACAACATTTACGGTGTATCTGCCGGTTAGATATTAGTTATAGTTTTTTTGTGAACTTTGATTAATATCACTCCTTCTTCCATAATATATGTTCGACTAGATAAGTCTTTGAGACGACAATATTTAGTATTAAGTTCTTTGTAAGAATAAGAATCAAATAGTTTCAATTTTTGTAATATCGGCAAACATTTAGTAACTACTGTCCAATGATCTCCTATTGTCTTGTTTTTTAGTCTTATTATAACTGAGTTGTTTCTTCTTTTCAACCAGCACCAAACATATTTGGCGATATAGTCAAAAGATTGTTTCTTATGTGCAAATGGTTGGCGATACGTTATCTTTATGTTATATTCTTTATTCATATATTCTTTTGCATCAGATAAATAAAGTTTCATTATCGAAAATGATGAACCGTAATGCAAAACTTCAGAAATTAATCCTCTATCTATTAATTTTTGCATTAAATATTGATAGAGTAAACAATCTTCCTTATAGCTAAATTTACGAATTTTTTGACAAGCTTTCTTGACAGCGTTAATTGTAGAATAAATTCCACAAAAATAGTCTATGCTTCCTTGAGTACAAGCTTTCATTATAAAGACCTCTTATGTTTAATGATGTACAATTAAAATTAAATAAATAATTTATCAATAGTCTTTTGACATAAATGATTCATATAATCATTTTATTAATAAAATATTTATAGCCTAAAGCGAGGATATATGCTTGTAAGGTCACAAAGACCTTAGTATCAAAGGAACCGGATTGGGTTTGGCTATTGCAAAACATATTGTCTTAAGGCATCGAGGTAACTTGACGGTTGTATCAAATAACCTTAACGGAACAACATTTACGGTATATCTGCCGGTTAGATATTAAATAAAAAAGCTACCGAGATTATTTTCTCGATAGCCTGATAAGGAATTTGAACTACTAGAAAGCCACAGCGAGACGACAACCTTCATAGAAACAATTCTTATTGCTCCAATCAACACTATGACAATCCAAATCGAAATAGTAAGCGTAATTAAGGTCATACACCTCATAACACCAAATTTTTCCTACAGCTTCTTCTTCAGCGTCTACGCCATTCTCACGGAGGAAGTTATCCATGAGTTTGATGCGTTGAGGCAATCCCTTCGCCCTATTTTGATATAAAATTTCTTTAAAAGGCAAAGAACCGTTCTTACCTTCCAATTTGCATGCATCGGCAAATGATTTTACGTTATTCCAAGTGGTACTGATAACATTACCATCTGGTCCGCATTTTTTGGCCAGAAGTATGTTCGGCAGTATTTCATATCCCCAAATTTCACCTTTACGTTCAGGAATAAATTCAGGTAAAATCTCAAATTCATTACCTCTTTTGTAGCCAATAGAGAAAATTGGTTTATTTGGGTTCGTTGGTATTTCTGTTGCAGCATCTATAGCATCTAATGCCGCATATTTTTTGTGTTTTTCCATAATAATAAATTTTGATGATTAATATAATAATTTTTATTAATGGGGCGATGATAGAATATTTATAGCAAAAAAACAAGTCATATTCTTACACTAATGGAATAATGGATAAGCAAAAAAAACCTCATGCTTGGCATGAGGTTTTTAATAACAAACATAAACAAGGGAGGAGGATATGTTTGGAAGATCTGGCAACGACTTACTCTCCCGCGCCTTAAGACGAAGTACCATCAGCGCTAAA
>SUUR01000032.1 GCA_015062435.1 Alphaproteobacteria bacterium
AATATATATGATATCGACAGCAATGTCTCTTTTGAGTTGTGTTGTTTCTGATTTTTCATATGCACAAACATGTACGGCGGCTCCGTCCTGTGAAGAAATGGGATATACTCAAAGTGCATCGGACTGTGCCGGAAAAATCTCACTCAGATGTCCGTTTGATACGACTGCTTATTTGTGTTTAGAACTTGGAAGTGGTGATGATGGCAACGGGGATACTGATGATATAATAGAGTTAATGTTTAATGTTGCTGATCCGGTAGCTGTATCATTTACTTATGGAGGGGGGAGTATTAAAGTAGACTGTGGAAATGGGTATGTTGCTACCGGAAAAACATCAAATACCAGTAATGTTAGTTGTGTTTGGTCTGTTCCTGGAAATTATACTTTAAAATTAAGTGGTGATTTTACTTATTATGGGGGGAGTAGTATAAAACCTACATCTCTGGTGAAAATTGATAAAAATAGCATTACAAAAATGGGAAATATTTGTCCTACATCAAAGCTTACAAGTCTTCCTATGTTGCCACCTAATTTGAAAGATGCAACAGGTATGTTTAGTAGTTGTTCAATAGATTTTGCTAATGGCTTAGAATTACCCGAAGGATTGGAAATTGCTGATGATATGTTTTATGGCTCTTATCCGATAAAAGGTGAGGTTAAATTACCCTCAACATTAAAATCAGCAAAAAACATGTTTCGAGCTGGTAGCACCGGTAGTAAATTTTCCGTTACAGGATTGGAAAATACTCAAATAAAAGATGCTAGTTATATGTTTTATAACGTATGTATAAGCTCAATTTCCGGATTGCCACCGGCATTGGAAAATGGTAATTATATGTTTTATAATAACAATTGTACAACAATCATGCCTAGTTTGCCAACAACTTTATCAAATGCAGAATACATGTTTTGGACTAACAGGTATATATCTTATGAAACTTCCGGCAATTATATATTGCCAGATTATTCCAATTTTCCTAATTTAACTAATTTTAAAGATATGTTCGCTGGTGGTAATAAGATATCCAGTTCAAAGAATCCCTCGTGGCCAGCAGAAGCATGGTAATAATCACATAATAACAATATGAACGGATAGTGTGTAAACTATCCGTTTTTTTACATGCTTTGCTGAAAACCCCCATTTTAATGGGGGTTGAAAGTTCCCGACGACGATGTTATTGCTTTAATAATATTTTTCCAGCAACTTATCGGCATTTGGAAGATCTGCCATTATTGCTAGTGTGCGTTCTTTTGGATTGTGTTCTTTTGTATACATTTCCAAAAGCTTCTCGGCGTTTGGATGCTCTAGCATCTTGACTTCAGCTTCATCGCAAAGAGCATATTTTTGAATATATATCTTTACAAGCTCCTCAGCATTTGCTAACCCAAGCATCTTGACTTCAGCTTCATTGCAAAGCCCATAATTTTGAATATATATCTTTACAAGCTCCTCAGCATTTGCTAACCCAAGCATCTTGACTTCAGCTCCATCGCAAAGCCCATAATTTTGAATATATATCTTTACAAGCTCCTCAGCATTTGCGAACTCAAACATCTTGATTTGAGCTTCGTAACAAAGAGCATATTTTTGAATGTACATCTTCACAATTTTCTCGGCCTTTGCTAACCCAAGCATCTTGACTTCAGCTTCATCGCAAAGCCCATAATCATGATTTTGAATATATATCTTTACAAGCTCCTCAGCATTTGCTAACCCAAGCATCTTGATTTGAGCTTCATCGCAAAGCCTATAATTTTGAATATGTATCTTTACAAGCTCCTCAGCATTTGCGAACTCAAACATCTTGATTTGAGCTTCGTAACAAAGACGATGTTCTTGAATATGTATTTTCAAAAGTTCATCAGCTTTGGGGTGTTCCAGCATTTTAATCTGAGCTGCATAGCAGAGCCAGAATTTTTGTAAGTATGTTTTCAAGATATCTGCTATGTTTGGAAGATTCAAAATCTTCACTTGGGTTTCGCTATGTAAATATCTTCCAGATTTTACATAATTTAGCACCTTTTCAGGGGTGTCATGATTATTAATTGGAATATATTCTTTTCCAATAATAATTGTTTCTTTTGTACTCATAATCTTTGGTGTCGGTTATATAGCATCGACCCATCGCCTTAATAATATTATAAATAATTTTTTTATGATGGTATATTAGCATTAAATATTTTCTTTGCAAGATATTTTGTCTAAAATAAGAGAGGCGACGGCGTTAATGTTGGCTATTTTCCTATGTGTATTTTTTTTTGGCACGGGTTTTGCATATGTATTGGTAAATGGTTTTAATTATCCAAAATGATTGGGGAAAATATAATGGATAATACAAATTACATAGCACTATCTCGTCAGATGGCCTTATGGAAACAAATGGATATTTTATCCAATAATATGGCTAACATGAATACATCAGGTTATAAACAAGATCAGGCTTTATTTACATCTTATATGGTAGAAACTCCGGATGCTCAGGGAATTGGAAGTGTTCCGTTGTATTTTACAGAAGATTTCGGAAGTTTTCAGAATTTTGCAGAAGGTGCAATTGTTGAAACAGGCAATACTTTTGATCTGGCAATAAAAGGTGATGCTTTTTTCTGTTTGGAAACCAAAGCCGGTGAAATGTATACTCGTAAGGGTAATTTTACTTTAAATTCTGAGGGAATGTTGGTTAGCGGTGATGGTGATGCGGTTTTATCTGAAAATAATGAGCCGTTGTTTTTTGCTCCGGGAGAAAGTGAAATTACCATAACAGAAAGTGGTGATGTTATTACTGAAAATGGTTTGGTCGGTCGCTTAAAGTTGGTGAGTTTTGCAGATAATCAGAAGTTATTAAAAATTGCAGGTACAATGTTTGAAAATGTTGATGGCAACCCGATGGAAATCGGTGCTGATAATATTGTAATTGCTCAGGGTGCGATTGAAAAATCAAATGTGAACCCGATTGAAGAAATGACACGTTTAATTAATGTTCAACGTTCTTATGAATATGTTCAACAGATGATAGATGAAGAACATGAACGTTTATCAAATACAATTTCAACTTATGCTCAATTAGCATAATTTATAGAGGGGAAAGAAAATGAGATCTTTACATATCGGTGCAACGGGAATGCTGGCTCAGCAAACCAATGTAGATGTTATATCAAACAATATCGCCAATATGAATACAACAGCTTATACAAAACGTAGAGCCGAATTTAATGATTTGTTGTATCAAAATATTATTCGTCCGGGATCTGCATCAACAGCAGAGGGAACAATTGTACCATCAGGTATTCAACTTGGTTTGGGTGTCAGAACTGCTGCTGTATATCGAATTACCGATGGCGGAAGTTTAACCAGTACAGGAAATGATTTGGATTTGGCAATCAGAGGGCGAGGATATTTTCAGGTGGAATTACCGGAAGGAAAGGGTATCGGTTATACCAGAGATGGAGCTTTTCAACGTAATGGTGATGGTGTGATTGTGACACATGACGGATATGTTGTGCAACCGGAAATCACAATTCCGGAAGATGCGGTTGAAATTTATGTAAACAGTTCCGGTGAAGTTTGGGTTAAGCAAGATGGTGAAACTGATGAAATTAATGTGGGGCAGTTAGAATTAGCAACATTTGTTAATGAAGCCGGTTTAGAAGCCATGGGAAATAATTTGTTTTTGGAAACGGCAGCATCAGGTAATCCGGTGTTGGATAACCCTGATAGTGAAGGTTTCGGTTCTATATTGCAAGGGTATTTGGCAACTTCAAATGTTAATCCGGTAACCGAAATTACAGAACTTGTTTCTGCTCAGCGTGCTTATGAAATGAACTCTAAAATAATTTCAACATCAGATCAAATGTTAAATACAATTAATCAATTGAAGTAAAGATAATGAATAAATTGGGAAAATTTATATTTGCATTAATGTTGTTTGTGGCACCGGCTCAGGCAAGTGTTTTGTTGAGTGAAGCTGATTTTGTTTCTGCTTTGCAGAAAGAGTTTGTTGAGCAGGGAAATGACGAAAAATTAGAATTGGAATTTTTTGGTGGTCAGACTTCTTTTGTGATGAATGAGGCAACTGATGCAAAAATAATGATTTCTCAACTTAAGACAGATGATGAGCAAAATCGTTTTTCTGCAAAGGCGGAAATTTTTGCCGACGGAAATTTACAAGAAACAACTAATTTGACAGGTAGATTTTTTGTGTTGGGTGATATTTATGTTCCGGTGAGAGATATTGATAAAAACGAAATAATATCTCAAGAAATGCTTGAACAAAAAGCTATTAGAATGAACAGAGTTAAAGAAGGAAGTGTTATTATTCTTGAAAAACTTATAGGACAACAAGCAAGAAAGAAAATAAAAGCCGGAAAAATTATTAATGAACGTGAAATCGGTGACGTTATTATTGTCAAAAAAGGAACATTGTTGACATCAGTGTATCGAAGCAAAGGTTTGCAAATTACAGCGCAGGCAATGGCTTTGGAAGATGGTGCAAAAGGGCAAAATATAGAAGTAGAAAATACTAAAAGTAAAAAAAAGTTTATGGCCAAAGTGGTTGGTGAAGATATGGTAGAAATAGTGACAGAATAAAATCGGGAAAAAGATATGGTGATAAAAAACGGATATATTAAAAATTTGGCAGTGCTAATGATGGCAACATCTTTGTCTGGTTGCGGTATGTGGTCAAGAATTACCAGAATTGGTATGGAACCACCTTTGACACCGATTGAAAATCCGGTGCAAGCAAAAGGATATGAACCGGTTTCTATGCCTATGCCTAAAGAAACTAAAATGACATCAGCTCCTAACTCTTTGTGGAAAAGAGGATCAAGCGGTTTTTTTCAAGATCAGAGAGCTTCTAAAATCGGAGATATAATTACCGTTAAGGTAACAGCCAAAGATACGGCTCTGATGGAAAATGAGATGGAGCAAAATAGAGATGATAATAAAGATTCTTTGGGAATTGGAAGTTTGTTCGGTTATGAAAGCTACTTAAATAAAATACTTCCCGGTGCTGCGGAAAAAGATAATTTGGTCAATATTAATTCAAACAGAGAAATAGCCGGAGACGGTAAGATAGATAGAAAAGAAGATATTAATATGACGATGGCGGCAGTTGTAACACAAGTTTTGCCAAATGGAAATTTAGTAATAGAAGGTACTCAAGAAATAAGAGTAAGTTATGAGGTTCGCCAGTTGATGGTGAAAGGTATTATCAGAAGAGCTGATATAACTTCAGACAACACTATAGAATCAAGTAAAATAGCAGAGTTGAGAGTTTCTTATGGTGGTGAAGGAGTTATTAGTGATGTTCAACAGCCAAGATATGGGCGACAGTTGTTGGATATTGTGGCGCCATTCTAGAGTAAATTTTATATAATGGCTCATTTAGAGCGATTTGCTCAAGTCTCGAAAAATTCATGTACTACTATGTACACTAAAATTTTTCTCGCTTTTCAAATCACTCTATCTAAACCATTTTCTAAAATTTACGTAGAATGAATAATGGCTCATCTAGAGCGATTTGCTCAAGTCTCGAAAAATTCATGTACTACTATGTACACTAAAATTTTTCTCGCTTTTCAAATCACTCTATCTAAACCATTTTCTAAAATTTACGTAGAATGAATAATGGCTCATTTAGAGCGATTTGCTTAAGTCTCGAATACTGTATACACAAACTTAATGTGTGTTGATCGCTAATAAATAAAGACTAATTCCTTATTATTATGTGAGTTTTAAGAAAAAGTCTCCCCAATTTTTTCTTAAATTATCGGTTCCAGTACGGAACTTGATTTCCCCAATAATCTGCCTCAGATTTTCCCCAATCTCTGAGGCAGATTTTTTAAGTGGATAAATATCCTTTGCTATTTAAATGATGAAAATAAATGATATATTCGAATCGTGTTAAATTTTTATAAGGAAGCCTAAATGAAAACTACCGAAGAACAAATCAGAGATGCTGAAGAAGAAGCAAAATTGTTGTTGGGTTATGCCAATGCTTTGACTAAAGTATCAAATAGTAGTGATGAGCATATTAAGCTTATTACGCTTGATGAAAATCTGAAGTTGTGGGTGGAGATAGAAACATCACTTAAAAGTGCAAAGAATTTGCTTCCTCAAGAGATTAAAGACAATTTATTGAAGTTGTCTAAATATGTTGAGCGCTTGACTTTGTCAAAAGGTGTTCATATGTCTGTTACTGATTTTAACAGTTTGGCAAATATCAATATGCAAATTTCTGAAGGTTTGTTGGCCGTTGTCAGAAATTCTTTGGCTAAGGAAGAAGCTTTTTCTTTGTTGAAGTGTGCTATTGATTTATCTAATGCTCATGAAAATAAGAATTCTTCAGAATTGGTTGATGCTCTGGATAATAATTTGCAATTATGGGTTTATATTAAAACATTGGCAAGTTCAAAATCTACTCTGTTACCAGATGAAACAAAATCTAATCTTATCAGATTGGCTGATTATGTTTCTTCTAAAACTTTGGAAGTGGGTAAAGATATCTCCAATGTTAATGCAAAAGTTATCGAAAGTATGATTGATACAAACTTGCAGATTTCTGAAGGTTTGATTACCTCTCAAAAAATTGCATAGCAAATTTTTTAATTACAAAAGGCCGTTACGAATGTGACGGCTTTTTGTGATTTATGATAATTGTTTTATGTGGTACGGATAAAAATTTTGTTACCAGGCACATCCGCCGGCATTACAACAAGCCTGATAACATCCACATTCTTCATGCCAAAGATCTAGATAAGTTCCCTCACCAGTCTCTATGCAATTGCTTTCGTTATAACAAGAACATACTCTACAATCATTGTTAGATAGATAATAGCCATCGTCACAAGATGTAACCTTGTATTGCGTTTTTCCGCCACAAGTTTTTGATGAGCAAGTTCCGCTATATGGACAATATGATGCGGTATAATCTCCCCAGCTGCAAGCTGTACATTTTGTTTTAGCGCTATTAATTGTATACCCCGACTGGCAACTATTCAGTTTATATTTTGTAGTTCCGCCACATGAGAGATTTGAACAGTTTCCGCCTGTTGGACAAGAAGTTAAAGTATAATCTCCCCAATTGCAAGCCGTACAAGTATTGCCGTTTTTGGTATATCCGGAATTACAACTATTCAGTTTATATTTAGTCGTTCCTCCGCATGAGTAATTAGAGCAATTACCATTAGACGGGCATGAAGCCAAAGGATAATTTGTAAAATTACAAGCATTACACGTCGTTCCATCAGTACTTATTTCATAATTGTTTTGACAACTGTCTAATTTGTATTGAGTTGTTTCTCCACATTCAAATTCTGTACAATTACCTCCGTTAGGACATTCGGTTAAGGGATATTCACTAAAGTCACAGCTTTCACCAACTTCCGGACAATAATAAGCAGATAAATCAAACGGACAAGCTATGGCTTTTTTTCCCTCACAATCGGTTGCGGATTTGGTATATCCCATATCTGCACAAGATGGGCGCACCATGCAACTATCCTGAGCCAAAGATGATGAAGATAAAAGTAGTATTGATACGCTTATAACATATTTGTTCATCTCGTGGCTCCTTTGTTTTTCTCTGTCATATTCCGACTTGATCGGAATATCTCTCTTAAATTTCGTGAGATTGTCCGAACAAGTCGGACAATGACAGTTAGTGATGTCGGACAATGACAGTTAGTGATGTCAGACAATGACATTTACAGAGATGCTGTTTAAGATGTTTCACAAGTATAGAATTTGGATAAAATATAAGGATATATGCTTGTAAGGTCACAAAGCTTAAACAGCATCTGTAACTTCAAATATATAAAATATTTCACAATTAGTCAATCAATAATTAAAATAAGTGGACGGAATTGTATTTTTTCAGATGAATTGTATTAAATTTTAAGAAGTTTATTGTTTATGCACATAAAACTTTATCAATGTTGTAAAAAATGTTTAGAAACACTATAAATGAAAATAGTTACATGGAGTTAAAATTATGTTTTTTTCAAAATTTGAACGTTTGGTGGCCAAAAGGTATTTGCGGGCCAAAAGGAAAGAAGGGTTTATTTCGGTTATTACCGGATTTGCCTTTACCGGTATTGCATTGGGTGTGGCAACGTTAATTATTGTAATGTCTGTGATGAACGGGTTCAGACATGAGTTGTTAAGCCGAATTTTAGGGATAAACGGACATATCGGTATTATGTCTCCTTTGGGGTATCCTTTTAATAATTACCAACAAGCCATTAAAGATTTGGCAGATATAGAGCATGTAAAAATAGTTATTCCGATGATAGAAAATCAATTGTTGGTTTCTGCCGGAAAGTCTGCTGAAGGGGCAATGGTCAGAGGTATTAAATCTGAGGATTTGATGAAAAAAACGATACTCAAAGATGCTTTTAAAAAAGTTGATCTTGCTGATTTTAAAGGGGATAATGTGGTAATGGGAGTGCGTTTGGCAACTAAAATGGGAGTAGTGCCGGGTGATAAAATTACTCTGATTTCGCCAAACGGAAAAATTACAGCTTTTGGTACCGTTCCGAGAATGAAATCTTATCAGGTTATTGGTACTTTTGAAGCAGGAATGTTTGAATATGATTCCAATTTTATTTTTATGCCATTGGAAACAGCTCAAGTTTATTTTGGATTAAAAGGTGCTGTCAGCAATATTGATGTAACAATAGATGATGAAAGTTTATTGGTTCCGGTAAGAAGAAGTATTGAAAGAAGTATCAGTGGCAGTGGGGCTTATGTTTATGATTGGAAACAAACAAATGCTGCATTTTTTAATGCAATAGATGTGGAAAGAAATGTGATGTTTATTATACTGACATTGATTATTTTGGTAGCGGCTTTCAATATTATAACCGGTTTAATTATGTTGGTTAAAGATAAAGGAAGAGATATTGCAGTATTACGCACTATGGGGGCTACTAAGGGTATGATTATGAGAGTATTTTTTATTGATGGTGCTTTTATAGGTGTGGTAGGAACGACTATCGGTTTGATTTTGGGATTGTTGTTTTGTCATAATATCGAAACTATCAGACAGGGGTTACAGGCTTTGATGGGAAGAGATTTGTTTTCAGCGGAGATTTATTTCTTATCTAAACTTCCGGCAAAAGTTGATAATATTGAGGTTTTGACAGTGGTGATAATATCTTTGTTGTTGTCATTTTTAGCAACTTTGTATCCTGCATATAGAGCTGCAAAAATGGATCCGGTGGAGGCTTTGCGTTATGAATAATAATACTCCGATACTAGAACTTAAAAATTTGTCAAAGTCTTTTAAACAAGGCGGACAAAAATTAGATGTTTTGCGTAAAGTTAATTTAACTATCAAAAAAGGAGAAGTGGTAGCTTTAATAGGGCCTTCCGGTGCAGGTAAATCTACAATGTTACAAATTACCGGATTATTGGATCAGCCTAGTGAAGGAGAAATTTATCTTGACGGACAAGAGTGTTCTAAAAGCGGAGATACTTTTAGAACAATGTTGCGTAGAGATTATTTGGGGTTTGTTTATCAATATCATAATTTGTTGCCGGATTTTGATGCTACGGAAAATGTTATGTTGCCAATGTTGATTGCCGGTGTTAATAATGATTTGGCCAGAGAAAGAGCTGAAAAATTGCTGGTGAGAATGGAGCTTTCCAAAAGAATGAAACATCGGCCGGCAGAGCTTTCCGGAGGTGAACAACAACGTGTGGCTATTGCCAGAGCTTTGGCTAATTCTCCTAAACTTTTGTTGGCAGATGAGCCGACAGGTAATTTGGATCCGAAAACTTCCGAAGCGGTGTTTGCCGAATTGATATCAATAGTTAAAGAAACAAAATTATCCGCATTGATTGCTACTCATAATATGGAGTTGGCTAAACAGATGGATAGGGTGATTATGCTTCAAAATGGAAGTTTGGTGGAAGCATTTAGCGATAATAATAAAAGTTTTTATTAATTTTTCATTTTTATGGAAGAAAAAGCTTGCATTTGCAGAGGTTTGGTTGTATACAATCAGCCTGATTGAGTGGTTCGGGCTAATTGGCATGCCTGACGACTCGTTGTAAATCCAACTTAAATTTAATTTTGAAAGGGTTTAAAATGCCTAAAATGAAAACTAAAAGTGCCGTGAAAAAACGCTTTAGCGTTACAGGTACCGGTAAATTAAAAAGAAACGCTGCTTATAAAAGACACTTGCTCTTCAATAAGCCCACTAAAATGAAAAGACAGGCTCGTGGTACAGTTTTGTTGAACGAGGCTGATGTTAAAATCGTTAAAAAGTTTTTACCATATTTATAAGGGGAAGAAGAGATGTCTCGTATTAAAAGAGGTGTTACTGCTCACGCACGTCATAAAAAAGTTCTTTCTATGGCTAAAGGTTATAGAGGACGTAATAAAAACGTATTTAGAGTGGCTGTTGAAAAAGTTGAGAAAGCATTACAATATGCTTATCGTGACAGAAGAGCTAAAAAAAGAAATTTCCGTGCATTGTGGATCCAACGTATTAATGCTGCTACACGTTTGCACGATATGACCTATTCTCGATTTATGAACGGGCTCGCCAAAGCAGGTATTGAGCTTGATCGTAAAGTATTGGCTGATATTGCTGTTAGAGAGCCCGAAACTTTTACAAAACTGGTTGAACAGGTAAAGGCTTCTTTAAGCAAGTAATTGTCAAAAATATTAAGATTAGAGAGTCTGCTTGAGCAATCAGGTAAGACTCTCTTGCATTTTAAATTATGGTGAAAAAATGGAAAATATTGAAAGTTTGAAAACACAAACACTCGATGCAATAAATTCAGCAACAGATTCTAAAATATTAGATGATGTCAGAATTTCTGTTTTAGGGAAAAAAGGTGCTATTACCGAGCTTATGAAAGGGTTGGCACAGCTTTCTGCAGATGAAAAAAAAGAAATGGGAAAAAAACTGAATATTCTGAAATCAGAGATAGAGAATGCTTTAGAAACAAAAAAAACAGCTTTGGCTCAAGCCGAGTTAGATATCAAATTAGCGGCTGAAAAAATAGATGTTACGTTGCCTATCAGGCCAGAAAATCAGGGAAGAATACATCCTGTTTCTAAAATTTATGAAGAAGTAGTTGCTATCTTCGGTGAGATGGGGTTTGATGTGGCTGAGGGGCCGGATATTGAAGATCAGTTCCATAATTTTAATGCGTTAAATATGCCGGCAAATCATCCGGCAAGACAAATGCAAGATACATTTTATGTTCCTAATCCGGAAAGTGATGATTTTGATAATAGTTATGTGGTAAGGACACACACTTCTCCCGTACAAATTAGAACTATGGAAAACAGAAAACCGCCAATCAGAATAATTGCACCAGGAAGAACTTATCGCTCTGATTATGATGCAACACATACTCCGATGTTTCATCAGGTGGAAGGATTGGTTATTGATAAAAACATTACAATGGCTCATTTGAAAGGGTGTTTGTATGATTTTGTTAAAGCGTTTTTTGAATTAGATGAAATTCCAGTACGTTATCGTCCGTCATATTTTCCATTTACGGAACCTTCGGCAGAGATGGATATCGGTTGTAAAAAAACAAAAACAGAATTGAAAATAGGGGCCGGTACAGATTGGCTTGAAATTTTGGGATGTGGAATGGTTCATCCAAATGTATTGAAAGCCGGTGGAATTGATCCCGAAGAATATCAAGGATTTGCTTTTGGTGTGGGAATAGACAGGTTAGCAATGCTGAAATATGGTATTCCGGATTTGCGTACATTTTTTGAGTCAGATGTACGTTGGTTAAAACATTATGGATTTTTGCCTTTAGATGAATCTTCAATGACCGGAGGATTGAGTAATAACGGAGGATTAGCTCGATGAAATTTACATTATCTTGGTTGAAAGAGCATTTGGATACAGATGCAAGTGTTGATGAAATAGCGAAAACATTAACAAGCATTGGTTTGGAAGTTGAGGAAGTTTTTAACCCTGCCAACGGATTAGATAATTTTATTACAGCAAAAGTTGAAGAATTATCAAAACATCCTGATTCAGATCATTTGCATGTGCTGAAAGTAAATACAGGAAAAGAGTTGTTGCAAATTGTATGTGGAGCTCCGAATGTTAGTTTGGGAATGGTTGGTATTTTGGCTCCGGTGGGAACGTTAATACCGGCTTTTGGAGAAAAAATCCAAGTAGGAAAAATCAGGGGCGTAGAAAGTCATGGAATGATGTGTTCCGAACATGAATTGGGAATTGGAGAAGATCATTCCGGAATTATAAGCTTGCCAACAGATACACCAGTCGGAAAAAAAGCAGTAGAAGTATTGGATATTGATCCGGTAATAGAAATTGCAATTACTCCAAACAGAGCAGAATGTTTGGGGGTTAGAGGAGTGGCTCGTGATTTAGCAGCAGCCGGTTTGGGCACATTAAAACAAATGAATATTTTAAAGCAAAACAACACCTTTAAATCACCAATAAATGTAACGGTTGAAGATTTTGATGCTTGTCCGACATATGTAGGAAGATATATTCGCAATGTTAACAATAAAGCTGAAACTCCAAAATGGATGAAAGACAGGTTAACAGCTATCGGGCTTCGTTCAATTTCTCCATTAGTGGATATCACCAATTATATTAACTATGATATGGCTCGTCCATTGCATGTTTTTGATGCTGATAAAATCAAAGGTGATATTTGTGTGCGTATGGCTAAAGATAATGAGAAATTTGTATCTTTAGAAGATAAAGAGTATCATATGGATTGTAAATCTTTAGGTATTTGTGATGATGAAGGCATACAGTGTCTTGGTGGTATTATGGGGGGAGCAGAAAAAGGCTGTACTGAAAATACGCAAAATGTATTTTTGGAATGCGCTTTATTTACTCCTGAATGTATTGCCAGAACAGGGCGTAAGTATCAAATAGATTCTGATTCACGATATCGTTATGAGCGTTGGGTTGATCCGGTATCTAACATTAGCGGTTCCGACTATGCAACGCAATTGATTTTACAGATTTGCGGAGGTGAAGCTTCAGAACAAATAGTTTGCGGTTGCGAAAAGTGTGAGCCGAAAGTTGTATATATACGTCCCGAAAGAGTGAAAAATTTTATCGGAGTAGACGTTTCAGCTAATAAGATTATGGATATTTTGCATAAACTTGGTTTTGATGTGAGTTTGGAAGGAGATAAAATTAAGACTGTTTCTCCGACGTGGAGAGGTGATATTGATGGTGAACATGACTTGATTGAAGAAGTTGTGAGAATGATAGGGCTAGATGCTATTCCGGCTTTGACACTGCCTTGTAGTGATTTTCCCAAGCAAGTGTTGACACCGGCACAACGCAGAGTGATTACAGTTAAACATGAATTGGCTTCAAGAGGTATGTTAGAAACCGTAACTTGGAGTTTTACAGATTCAAATGTTGCAGATATGTTTTTGAACGGTAAAGAAAAAGTATCTTTGTGTAATCCGATAACTTCTGAATTAGATATTATGCGTCCGTCAATATTGCCGAATTTGCTTTTGGGATTGAAGAATAATATTGCCAGAGGTTATGCTAATGTATCATTATTTGAAGTCGGACCGTCATTCTATGGGCGCAAACCTAATGAGCAAAATATGGTTGCTTGCGGTATTCGTTCCGGACAAATAAGTAAAAAACATTGGAGTGGTGATATCAGAAATTTTGACGTATTTGATATTAAAGCAGATGCTTTGGCCGTGATTGCAGCTGCGAATGGGCCTTTTGATAATGCTCAAATAACCACTGATGCTCCAGAATATTATCATCCGGGACGTAGCGGTGTATTGCGTTTGGGTAAAAATGTATTGGCGTATTTTGGTGAGTTACACCCGAATGTGTTAAAGAAATTCGGTTTGAAACAGAAAGTTATGGCTTTTGAAGTCATTATGGACAATATTCCGTTACCGAGAACTGCAACAGATAAAGCTCGAAAAAAACTGGAATTATCAACTTTTCAATCTTTAGATAAAGATATGGCATTTATTATTGATAAAGAAGTGAGGGCTATTGATGTAATTATGTCAGCTAAAAATGCTGATAGAAATCATATTACCGATGTTAGAGTATTTGATGTGTATGAGGGAGAAAATCTTCCAGAGGGCAAAAAATCGTTAGCTTTAGCTATAACTTTCCAACCTTTGGAGAATACATTCAATGATACAGATATTGAGGTATTGATGAATAAAGTTGAGCAAGCAGTGAAGTCTAAATTTAATGCTCAACTCAGAGATAGTTAAAGTTAATTACTGAAACATAATAAAACCGCTCAATTGAGCGGTTTTATTATGTTTAACAGATTGGGGATTCCATACAGTCGAATATACCACTTCTATCTGCAAAATCTCCATCAGTCATAACACATTCCTTGCTTACACCGTCTATGCAACTATATTCTTGACAATTATAATAGCGATCACAACACGTAGTGGCACAATTACAATCGTTTCGGTAGGGACTTCCGGGATATTCACAAGAACTTTCATCAATACATACAGAAGAACAAGATTTACATGTGTTACCGGATTTTAGATAACCGCTTTTACATGAAGATAGATAATATTGAGTTTTTCCGCCACAAGTCTTGGAGGTGCAAGAACCGTTTGTTGGACATTTTGTTAAAGTATAACTTCCCCAGCTACAAGCTGTACATTTAGTTTGGGCACTATTCATCTGGTATCCGGATTGACAATTTTCAAGATAATATTTAGTTGTTCCTCCACAAGTGTAGTCTGAACAAGTTCCTTTTGATGGACAGGTGGTTAAAGTATAGTCACCAAAATCACAAGCAGGATTACAAGTATTTCCACTCATGGTGTATCCGGATTTACAACTATCTAATTTATATTTAGTGACATTACCGCAAGTATAATTAGAGCAAGTACCGTTAGCATCACAAGTGCTTAAAGGATAATTTGTAAAATTACAAGCATTGCAAGTTAAACCGTCGGAACTGAGTTCATAACTGTTTTGACAACTGTCTAATTTGTATTGAGTTAATTCCGAACAAACGCCATTATCAGGACATGTTTCTAAGGGATATTCACTAAATCCGGATTCCGGACAATAGAACAGAGTAGTATCAAACGGGCAACTAATAGCTTTTTTACCCACACAATCGGTTGCAGATTTGGTATATCCCAAGCTTTCACAAGATGGACGAACCATACAACTATCCTGAGCCAAAGATGTTGATGATGATAAAAGTAGTATTGATACGCTTATAACATATTTGTTCATCTCATGGCTCCTTTGTTTTTCTCTGTCATATTCCGACTTGATCGGAATATCTCTCTTAAATTTCG
>SUUR01000002.1 GCA_015062435.1 Alphaproteobacteria bacterium
GGACAATCTCATAAAACTTAAGAGAGATACTCCGGTCAAGCCGGAGTATGACAGAAAAAAGAAGAGCCTGAGCATGACAAAATAAGAACAACGGAGCCATGAGATGAAACAATACATATTTATCATAACCATGATATTGTTACCGATATCAGCATCTTTAGCTCAAACATCATGCGTCACTCCACCGACTTGTGCTGAAATGGGATATACTCAAACTGAAAGTGAGTGTGCCGGCAAAGAGATTGTTCGTTGCCCGTTCGATTTATCCGTAGTCTTTTGTCCTAATGATGGTTGTGATTTTAGCGAATATCCCTTAACCGAATGCCCCGCCAATGCCACATGCTTGGAATTTACTTGCGGTAGCACTACTCAATACCAATTCGCTCAATGTGAAATTGGATATATCGATTATGACACCTTTTGGTGTCCTCAAAATTAAAAAGGAGACTTATTATGAAAAAATTGCTTTTATCATTGCTTGCAAGCACGATTTATACCTCAACAGTCTCCGCCCAAAGTTGTCAACAACCGCCAACCTGTGCTGAAATGGGATATACCAAATCTGAATCTGATTGCACCGGCAAAACCACTCTCAAATGCCCGTTTGATTTGAGCAAAGTCAGTTGTGATGAGGCTAATCAATCTTGGGATATGATGGGAGACCCACTTACATTTAAGGTTAATGTTACTATTGATGAAGGTGAGTACTCTACGTTTGTTTTTTCATATGGCGGAAATCTTATATATTTGGATTGCGGTAATGGTTCAACACCTGGCACTGGTAGTAGTGCTACAAGTGATCGTGGTTGTATATATAGAAAGTCAGGTGAATATATTGTTAAACTTTATGGAGCATTTCATACTATAAGTGCCCCGTCTTTATCTGATGGTACAATACAACTTTTATCTTTTGGTTCGGTTGGACTTAAAAAAATATATAAGTTCTGTGTAAAAGGCCAACTTCCGGAAATTCCATCAACCGTTACCGATATGTCATATGCTTTTGAAAATTGTAACAATTTAACCGGTTCTATTCCGGAATTACCATCAACCGTTACCAATATGTCATATGCTTTTCACGGTTGTAACAAATTAACCGGTTCTATTCCGGAATTACCATCAAATGTTACCGATATTTCATATGCTTTTCTCGGTTGTAACAAATTAACCGGTTCTATTCCACAACTACCTTCAACCATCACTGATATGGAAGATGCATTTTATAATGCTTCAAAATTGACAGGTACTTTACAAAATTATTCAACTCTACCGAATTTAAAAAGTACAAGTTCCGCATTTTATGGCACAAACATAACTCAAACAGCTAACCCCTCTTGGCCATCAAATTCGTGGAATTACGATTGGTCGCTAGATCGCTAGAATAGATATAGATATAGCAATATAAATCTATTAATGTATAAAAATAATATTACAAAATAAAACTCTTGCATTTTTTGCAATATTAGAGTTATTTGCATATATAATTAAAATCAAGAGAGATTTCATGCAATTAATAACACAAACAACTGAACTACAACAACTTTGCCAACAACTTTCAACTATGGAATTTATCACCGTAGATTTAGAATTCCTCAGAGAGCATCATTATTATGCTCAACTGTGTCTTATCCAAATCGGTTCTAAAGATACCTGTGCAATTATAGACCCTCTTGCCCAAGATATTAATCTTGATTCATTCTTTGAATTAATGCAAGATCAAAAAGTTATTAAAGTTTTTCACTCCGGACGTCAAGATATCGAAATAATTTATCATTTAAGTGGCAAAATCCCTACTCCGCTATTTGATACACAAATTGCAGCAATGGCTTTAGGATACGGAGAAAGTATAAGTTACGAAAGCTTAGTCACTCATATTTTGCACCAAAGTATTGATAAAACCAACCGTCTTTCAGATTGGAGCAAACGTCCGCTCACTGCTTCACAACTTGATTACGCTCTATCAGACGTTACTCACCTAATTGAGATATATCAACACCTATCTCAACACCTCAAACAAACAAACCGAGAAGAATGGATAAAAGAAGAAATGGAGATCTTAACATCTCCTCACACTTATGAAATTAATCCTCAAGAAGCATGGACTAAAATCAAACATCGCTCTCATAGCGCACACTTTTTAACATTATTAAGAGAACTTGCCGCTTGGAGAGAAAAACGTTCTCAAACCAAAAACACACCTCGCCAAAGTTATATTAAAGATGATATGTTACTAAACATATGTGCAATGAATCCTCAGAGCAAAGAAGAACTTTGTCAAATCCGCAATCTTCGTCCTGACATTGCCAAAGGAAAATTAGGTGATGAAATATTAAACGTACTGAAGTATTGTCGCCAAATTCCTAAAGATAATTATGTCACACCGCCAAAAATAAAAGAACTTCCCAACAAATCCGGAGCATTATTCGAATTATTAAAACTTCTTCTGAAAATAATAAGTCAACAAGAAAAAGTTGTCGCCAGACTAATTGCAACTGATGAAGATTTGCACTCTTTTGCAATTTTTAAAAATGATTCAAGCAATCCTATTTTATCCGGTTGGCGAAACGAAATATTCGGGAAACATGCTCTTTTGCTTAGAAACGGAAAAACTTCCATTATTTATAATCCGCAAACCCAACAAATAGAGATTAAAGAAATTACGGTTTAAGTTGTCTTTTTTTCTTAAAAAAATCTTTTAATATTTGTGAGCATTCGCTTTCTAATAATCCACTCTCCACCTCCGGACGATGATTGCAGGTTTTTTGTTCATAAAAACGAACACCATTAATAACTGCTCCACCTTTAACATCTTCTGCCCCAAAATACAGTTTTTCTATTCTGGCAAACGATATTGCCGCCGCACACATTGTACATGGCTCCAATGTCACAAATAAATACATGCCACGTAACCTATTGGTATTTAACTTATGACAAGCAGATTGAATAGCTTTTATCTCCGCATGCGCTGTTGCATCTTCAACATGCTGGCTCAGATTATAAGCTTCGGCTATAATTTCTCCATTCTGAGGATTCACAATAACACATCCTATCGGAACTTCATCATTTTCCGCAGCAATTTTTGCCAGCTCTAAAGCCTTCTGCATATAATATATACCGTCCATTTTATTCCTTTTTTGTTGTATTTTTATTTGATTATGCTAAATCTAAAACAAAAAGGAAAGCAAAAAATGACTGAAAGATTAGCCAAATTTATCGCACGATCAGGAATATGTTCTCGTCGCAATGCCGAAGAACTCATCAAACAACAACGTGTAACCGTAAACGGAGAAACAATTTCTTCTCCGGCTTATAATGTTTCCGGTAGTGAAAAAATACTCATAGATGGAGAAAAATTACCGTCACCGGATATTACTCGTTTATGGTTATATCACAAACCCAGCGGATTGGTTACAACTCACAAAGACGATAAAAATCGTCCTACGGTTTTTGATAATTTACCGATAGGTATGCCTCGTGTAATTTCCGTTGGCAGATTAGACCTGAATTCCGAAGGATTGTTATTACTCACTAATAACGGAGAACTGTCTCGCAAATTGGAACTTCCGTCAAATGGTTGGGTACGCCGCTACAAAGTAAGAGTACACGGATTCGTTGATCTGAATAAATTACAATCATTATCTCAAGGATGTATCATTGATGGTATTAAATATGGCCCTATCACAGCAGTAATTGAAAGCAAACAGGGAACAAATACTTGGTTGAATGTTACTTTGGCTGAAGGAAAAAATCGTGAAATTCGCCGAGTTATGAAATCTATCGGCTTAGAAGTATCTCGTTTGATACGTTTATCTTACGGACCATTTCAGTTAGGATCACTAAAAAAAGGCGAAACCAAAGAAATACCGACAAAAGTTCTTAAAGAGCAATTAGGGAGTAAATTTGAAATATGAGAATAATCGGCGGAAAATATCGAGGCAAAAAACTTTTTTCTCCTTTATCGGAAAATGTACGCCCGACTTCTGATCGTAGCCGAGAAGCGATATTTAATATTTTACGATCAAAATTCGGAAATAATTTTTCCCATCTCAAACTCTTAGATATTTTTTGCGGAACCGGAGCATTTTCATTGGAAGCCATATCTCAAGGATTTGCCGGCGCTACTTCCATTGATATGGATATATCATCAATCCAAAAAAATGCCAAACTTTTTCCCCAAGAACAAAACCGCCTGACTATAATAAAATCAAACGTCAAAACATTTCCTTCCTTAAAAGATAAGTATGATATTTTATTTATGGACGCACCATATAATCAAGACCTAAACACAACAACTTTGTTATCTGCATCCGGATACCTGAATACAGGTGCTTTATGTATAATAGAAACCCATAAAAATGAAAAATTTCAACTTCCTACAAATTTTAAGCTTATCGAAGAACGTATTTACGGAATATCCAAAATAACATTTGCTAGTTTTTCCGATTGAAGTTTTTAACTGTAATATTTTCCACCGACAACTTTTTGTCTCTGTAAGTAATTGGAGTTGTCACAATATAATGCTCATCTTTTTCATTAGATTTAAAAGCCTTTGCTCCTAACAAAATATTAGCAACAAACACTCCTTTTCGTTCCAAATACTTTTTATTTTGCAAATCATTTAATAGATTAAATAAAGCCTTAGATGATGTATGCAAACTGACTTTAGGTTCGAAATTTTCATTAAAATGGACATCACCTCTGCCCACCAACAATAACGGATCCCAACTGATCATTAAAGATGATACATCAATAAAACCTCCACTCTTGAGCCAATTTTCCGCCCCCAACAACATTCCTTCATTATCATCAAAATTTCCCCAAAGATTAAGATTGGTATAAATTCTCCGAATATTTGATGTAAGCGGATAATCGAGTAAACCGTTTAGTTGAACATTATTAATTTCCAAATGCCCTTCCATACTCAAAGGCAATATATTATTTTTAACTTTATCTGTCACACCTCTCAAAGCCAAAACTATCTTTTTGACTTTAGCAACATCTTTAATAACAACATTATTCAAATATAACTCAAAGGAGTTAAACTTATAATTCTTGTTTAGCCTTAAAATCATTTCAGTTTCATCGGTATTAATTTGCCAATTTTTATTATCCGCAATCAACGAAATATTTCCGTCTGTACTGAATTTTATTTTTCGATTTCCCCAAAAACTTGGCCTTGCAAAAATTTTTTCAATTTTAACATTCCACAACTTTTCCCCTTTAAGATTATACACAGATAAGTTTTTAATCTTTAGTAACGGAAAAATAAAAATATTATCAAATTCAATATCATCATAAGCCACATCAATGCCTACTTCGTTTAAATCACTGATCATTGAACCGATGCCGAATTTAAAACTTCTGATAACGGCATTTCTATTCAAAGTGACATCAACAAAAGTAAGCATCAGTGCAAAACTAAACAAAAAAGTAATTACCCACCAACGATTAAATTTGACGTTTTTTTTCAAATTACAAAACTTATCTTTTAAATTTTTAAAGCTCATCATATTACTACTTATACATTTGAAACTTTGTATACGGATAATTTTTTATAGTCTCTTCATTAAGTTGATTACATTTTTCTTCAATACGATTTTGCAATTCATTCATAAACTGCTTTTTATCCATTCCCACCGGTAAAGGTTCCAAAAATTCAAATATTACTTTCCCTGAATACCTCAAAAAAGAATTTTTTTTCCAAAACAAACCTGTATTGGTAGCAATCGGCACCACCGGTAAATTTAATTGTTGATACAACATTGCCACACCGGGTTTATAAGATGTTTCTTGTCCCGGTTGTTTTCTTGTTCCTTCCGGAAAAATAATTACCGGTCGCCCGCTGTCAATTCTGTCTTTGGCATGACGCAACATATTTTTCATGGCAGCTGCACCGCCGGACCTATCAACGGGAATCATTCCGTAAAAATACTGGGCCCAACCGAATATCGGAATATAAGTAAGCTCTTTCTTCAAAATAAATGCAGCTTTTTTGATATAATTGGTAAGAATATATGTTTCCAAAGCCGATTCATGTTTTCCTGCATAAATAACACCTTCTTGTTTCAGATATTCTTTTCCTCTGATTTCTACTTCAATACCGCCAATATGACGCAAACTCCAAACCAATGAAGGAATAAAAAAATAGTTCCAAACTTTTATTGTTGCTTTATGAGAAAATACCCCAACGATAGAATTTACCACACACCCCATAGCTAAAGTTGTGTACCATACCACATTAAGAACAATAGAACGCAAATACAACATATTACCCCCAAATAGAAAACTTACTTCTGAAATACACACACAACATCTTATTATACTCTTCAAAAATCAGCAAGAAAGTATGCCAACTCCTCCACCATTTTTTACAAAGGTTGTCAGAATAAACCGGATGAGGAATTATTTTTAAATCTTTTGCTTGTGTTTCAAATTCAATTAAACTTCTTTCAACATGATAATTTGATGTAACCAACCTGATAGATTTTATATTTTTTGAACGCAACCAACTGATTGTTTCTTTAGCGTTGCCGATAGTATTTTTTGCCTTATAACCGATAGTCACATTATCATCATTATCAATATGAATATTTTGAACATTTTTAATATCTTTCCACGAGCTATCTTTATTAACACCGGATATAAATAAATGCTTCGCAAGCCCTTGTTTAAGAACATTTGCAGCTTCAACAATTCTGTATTTTCCACCGGTAAGAGCAATCACAGCATCAGTTACCGTCGTTTTATCAATTTGATATGAATTAATTCTATGTGCAAACACCATAAAACCGCCAAACCACAAAACCAATACTAAACCGCTAACACTTAAAAATATTTTTTTTATCATATTATAACATCTTCTGCAAAGTACGTTTAACAGTATAATATGCCGTCCACATAGAAATTCCCATAGCGCAAGCCGGCAATAGCATAATTACAATCCAATCTAAAATACTCAAATTTGCATCACTGATTATTCCGCCTTCTATTTGAATTGCTAAAGATCCGATAAAAAATATCATTGGAATAGCAAAAAGTATTCCCCATGCACCTCCGGATAGTCCCAAAAAAGCCATTCGTCTGGCATATTGCTGAGCCACATAAGCATCTTTAGCACCCATTACATGCAATATTTCAATAATATTTTTATGCAATCCCAAACTCATCTGTGTAGTATAAAAAATTGCACCGGCTGATATCCCTACCACCAACAATAATACCGTTGTAGCAATCATCTTCAAACCATCTGCAAACGCAATTAATTTTGATAGCCATAACTTATGATTATCCAAAGAAGCCTGAGGAGAAGCTTCTGCCAAATCTTGTGCCAGCTTAGAAAAATCAATATCAGCATCTCTATCAATTTTAACATCTATGATTCTTGGTAAGGGTAATTTACCGATATTAATACCATCACCGAGCCATGGTTGTATCAAAGATTTAAGTTGCTCATCTTTCAAAGCGGAAACTTTTATTACTCCATCAACACTTTGCAAAAATTCAATAGCCTTATCCTGATATGCCAAAGTTTCAGCCGCTGCTTTTTCAGGATTAACATCATTTACCGGCATAATTTGCACTGTCAATGAACCTAAAATACTCTGATTCCAATTATCCAAAATCGAATTAATCGCCAATACACCGGATAATGTAATTGCAAAAATAAACACGGCAATAGCAATAATAACTTGCAAAAACAAGCTTGTGCTATCTCCTTTTAACGGTAACTCTTGCTTTCTGGTAATATATGAAGGCCTAGACATTTCCGCCTCCTAAAATTGAATAACTGTCAGGATATATCACATGAAGTTCTTTATTTTGCAAATGCAATCTCGGATACACAAAATCATTTATCAGTTTTTCACTATGAGTTGCAATAACCACTGTTGTCCCGAGTTTATTCAGTTCAACAAACAGTTTCATTAACTTCGGAGCAATAAAATTATCCACATTTCCGGTAGGTTCATCAGCCAACAACAATTCCGGACGATTAATTACGGCTCTGGCAATAGCTATTCTCTGTTTTTCACCACCGGATAAAGTTGCGGTAGCATCAAGCATATGGTTATCCAACTCCACCCAACTTAAAAGTTCACTAACCCTTTTTCTGATTTCTCGCTCATCCATTCCGCAAACACGCAACGGCAAAGCAACATTATCAAATGCGCTCAAATGATCCAACAAGCGAAAATCCTGAAACACCACACCGATTCTGCGTCGTAACGAGGATAGCCCGTCTCGATTCGTAAAATTGATATCTTTTCCGAACACAGACATTCTACCTCTGCTTGGACGTTGTGCCAAATACATCATACTCAATAAAGATGTTTTTCCTGCTCCGCTTTTACCGGTCAAGAAATGAAAAGATCCTCTTTTTAAAGATAATCGTATATCGCTCAGCACCTCCGGACCCTGTCCATAGCGAATACCCACATTTTGCATTTCAATAATATTGCTTATATTTTCCGGCACTGATCGCCTCCCATAAAATTAACTTGTTTAGAATAATCATAAATATTCTTTTAATAAAGTATTTTTTTGCTTTGATTAAAAGCTTTTTCATTTTATATTACCGATAGAGGTAAAACAGATGCATATTTTTTGTCCGCAATGCAATATCGGTTATAATGTGAAAGACACTCTTATTCCAAAAGAAGGTCGCAAGCTCAAATGTAGTAATTGCGGAAAAGTTTTTCATATTGATCACAGTGGTGTAAGACCGGATTCTCAACCGATTACGACACCGGAAAAAATAGAACTTCAAGAAGCTTCCGCAGTGCCTGTTGCAGATAATCAAGTTGATGATAACAATACTGACAATTCTCAAATTACATCACCGGAAATATCAGAAACACCGGAAACCGACAACACTACACCATCAACGGATACGGATAGTACTGCAACAACCATTACTCCGGAAGAAGAAATAAACATAAAAGATATTTATGAACGCCTTAACCAACAAAGTGAGCATCTGTTTCAAGAAGAACAAAAATTACCGTTTAAAGACAAATTTCTTTTTCAACTGAAAAACTTGCTGGGACTAAATCGCAAAATTAATTTCAAATTACTGGGAGCAGTCTTAGGACTGTTTTTTATCCTCGTTTTTTATAATTATCGTTATGAAATTGTCAGAACAGTACCTTTCAGTAACTTTTTTTATCAGATTTTTGGTATAAAAGCCAAAGTACCCGGCGAAGGATTGGAATTCCAAAATATCAATTGGAACTATGTTAACAACGAAGGAAATCGTATACTTGAAATCAAAGGTTTTATTAACAATCCTACCTCTCGCACTATTGAAATTCCTACTGTACATGTAGAATTATTGGATCAAAACACTATGCTTTTGCAAAGTCTCAACCAAAAGCCGTCTGTAAAGCTCCTAAAACCAGAAGAACGCATTGCCATCGGAATGGTTGTTAAAACACCTTCTCCGACAGCCAAATACGTATATATGACATTTATTGATATCGAATAAAAGTCAATTGCGTCTATTCAAAATAAAATCTGCCAAATCTTGCAAATCTTTAGCTTTATCCCCAAAAACATTTAAAGATTTTTTTGCATCATCAATCAATTGAGCTGCGATTTGTTTTGCTTTATCCAAACCGTATAAACTGACAAAAGTAAGTTTATCTTGCAAAACATCTTTTCCAAGAGTTTTTCCCATCTGCATCTCATCACCTTCCACATCTAATATATCATCAGTAATTTGAAAAGCGATTCCGATTTTTCTTGCATATGATAACAACGCATTATATTCATCAATTCCGGCATCACCCATAATTGCACCGGCTTCACAAGCAAACTTAAGCAAACACCCTGTTTTCATTTCTTCAATGTGTTTAATTAATTCTTCCGGATTATCCGCATTTGCAGATTTTTCCGTATCCAAATCCAACATTTGTCCGGCAACCATTCCGCTAAAAGCTCCGGCTCCTTTAGCTAATTTTTCAGCCAACAAGCATTTTTTATTTGCCTCAAACGTATTTTTATCACCGCAAAGCAATTCAAAAGCCATTGTAAGTAAACCGTCACCGGCAAGTATAGCTGTTGCTTCATCAAATTTTTTATGACAAGTAGGCATCCCTCTGCGCAAATCATCATTATCCATTGCCGGCAAATCGTCATGAATCAAAGAATAAGTATGCAAACACTCCAACGCAGCTGCCACAACAAAAGATTTTTCAGCACTCACCCCAAATAAGGCTGCTGATTTCATTACCAAAAACGGTCGCAACCTTTTTCCACCATTAGACAACGAATAGAACATTGCCTCTGCAACTTGACGCTCTCTTCCTTTTGCAAAAACAAACAAATCCGGAAGTTTTTTATTAAAATCCACAGAAAATTCTTTTAATTTACCCGCAAAGTCAGACATCTTAATCCTCTGGCACAACAAACTCAGAAACTTTAACTTCACCATTATTTACAGATTCTATTTTCTCAATTTTCAATTTTGCAGCATTAAGTTTTTGCTCACAAATTTGTTTCAAGGAAATTGCCTGCTCATATGCTTCCACCGCATCATCAAGTTTAATTTTCCCGCCTTCTAACTCTCTGACTATACTATCCAGTTTCATCAAAGCTTCTTCAAAGCTCAAATTTTTAATTTCATCATTATTCATCAAAACACCTCTTCATAATATTTACCATCATCATATTATATCCGTTTTACAATATCCACTATCTATAAAAAATTACCCCCAACCTAAGTATAGATAAAAAACTGATAATAGCGATTATATTAAATATAAACTAATTAAGGAGATTCCCCCATGTCACCTCAAAAGATTTTATTTTACGCCGAATTATTAAAAGCTATTGCCAATCCGCATCGTTTAAAAATTTTATATATTTTAAAAGAAAAAGAAAATAATGTCGGAGAACTGGAACAAAAGATAAATTTAAGTCAATCAGCATTATCCCAACATTTAGCTGTTTTAAGAAACAAAGATATCGTAAAAACCAGACGTTCGGCACAAACAATTTATTACACTTTAAAAGATAAGCGTATTTCTCAAATTTTAGAATTACTGAATAAATTATAATCAGTTAGCCAATAATCTGGCTTTTTGAATTTTCCAATCTCTGTCTTTTATAGCTTCTCGCTTATCATAAAGCTTTTTACCACGACCAAGTCCGACTTCCAGTTTGGCCAATCCGTTTTTATCAAAAAACAAACGCATAGCCACCAATGTTGCACCTTTTCTTGACAATGCGTTTATAATATCAACAATTTCTTTGTGTTTTAACAATAGCTTACGCTCACGTTTTTCTGCATGAGATGAATATCCTTTATTTATATATTCCCCAATAAACATATTTGCGATATATAATTCACCATTTTTTTCTATTCCATAGGCATCATTTATATTTGCATGTCCCAACCGCAAAGACTTGACTTCAGTACCTGTAAGTACCAATCCGGCCACAAACTTTTCATCTATCAAATAATCAAAATTTGCACGTCTGTTATGAGCAACTTGTCCGGTAGAAATATATTCAGCTTTATTTTTCTTGACCATTTTTATTCTCTTTTAATATTTCATTATATAAAGCACGTCTGACTTTATATGGAAGACTGGCCTTAGCATATTGAGGCATAAATTGCAAACATTCTTCCCATTTTTCTTTACTCAATAATTGTTTAGCACCAACTTCAGGTATTATCCATAATCTTTTTTGAGCAATAAAAATCTCACAACCGTTAAGAGTACACCCTTTAAAATCATCTTTTTTCAAGGCACTAATAAGTCTTATAATTTCGTCGGCCTCCGGCGCATAATCTTTTTTTCCGACTTCACGCAAAATTTCAGCCAATACCCGATAGCTTATCTCCGAATGCCATGTTTCCAAATTATTAAAAGACAGAGAATATACAACATCACTCCATTTTCTGACCTGATTTTTCAAAACTTTTGCTACTTCAAAATCCAAATATTCTCTTGTCAATCGTAAAACCTTTGCTGTATCAGCCAAACGTTTTTCAGATATTGCTATTTTATCTTCCAATTCAGGCAAAAATTTTCTGATTTTCACTCGCAAAAAATCATCACTTTGATTAGATTCGTCCTCCACCCATTTTATATTTTTTTCAAGCAAATAATTTCGCAATTCCTCAGGATCATCATCTAATTGCGGCCTTATGATATTTATTCCGTTTTGTACTGTAATATCTGCCATACCGCACAAACCCGATAACCCGCTACCTCTTTGCAGTCTTAGTAAAAAAGTCTCTGCTTGATCTCTGCGATGATGCCCCACTGCCAAATATTGCACATCATTAACCTTACACCAACTGCACAATAATTCATATCTTGCTTTTCTGGCAGCTGCTTCAATTCCTGTTTGCGGTTTATCACCTTTCCATTCCAAAATATGATGTTCAATACCAAATTTTGCCATCAATTCAGCCACATATTGAGCTTCTTTATTAGAACTTGGACGCAACCCATGGTCCACACTCAAAGCCACAACATTTATTCCCAATTCTTTTAACCGCAACACCAATGCCAAAGAGTCCGCACCACCGGAAACACCGACGGCAATAACTTTATTTTTAAGGTTATAGCGCTCAAAGAATTTTAACAACTACTTACACTCCAAAGCTTTTGCAAAATCTGCTGATTTTGTTTTAAGAGTTTGATCAGCTTTAGGAAATTCGGTCGGTAAAGTCTTAAATGCCGTACAAGCTTCTTCTTTTTTTCCCAATTCACGCATAGACATTCCCAGTTTCAATAAACTGTCTGCCCCTTTATTTCCGTGTTTATACTTTTCTAAACCTTTGGCAAATGCCACTGCAGCTTTAGTATAATCTTTTTGGGCATAATAAACTTCACCTAACCAATATTGAGCATTTCCGGCAAGTTTATCATCGGGATATTTGGTCATCAATGATGTAAACTGTTGAGCTGATTCGCTATACTTTCCGGCATTCATATTTTCCATTGCCTGTTTATAAATCTCATCTGCAGTTTTAGTTTTAACATCAGGCAAATCATCACCTTTAGAAATTGCGCCACCGGTAATAGAAGTCGGAGCTCCTTGAGCAACCGGAGCATCATATTTTTTTGTCTCAGCAGTTTGCATAGCCAATCCGACACCTTCAATTGGTTTTCCCTCTATCATTTTGAAACGTACATCAAAATCCTTATTCATCACATCTAGTCTATCATTTAAGCTTTTAATCTTAAATTCCAACTCATCAACTCTTCCTACCGTTTGGCGCAAAGTTTCATCAAATTCACCAATTTTAACTGCCACATCTTGTGCAGCAGCCGGAGCAATACCATCTTGTTGTTCTCGATACAATTTTCTCTGCAAAACTTGTATATCTTCACGCAACTGCATTAATTCCATCTGCATTGCATTTTGAGCCTTAACCGTTTTCAAAGGCAATACCGAAATTGTCGCTACCAAAAACAACTTTAAAATTTTCATTTTATCCTCACAAAAAAACTCAACTGGAGTTAATTTAATTTAATTTTCTGATAATAACAAGTACAAAAAAGCGCACCCGAATAAGGTGCGCTGATTTTTAACTCAACAATCGAGAATTAGTTACCTGCTTTAATAACAGTAACTGCACGACGGTTTTGAGCCCAAGCTACTTCGTTGTTACCCAACACAGCCGGACGCTCTTTACCATAAGAGATGGTAGAAATACGAGCTGCCTCAACACCTTGAGATACCAAGAATTGTTTTACGGCATTGGCACGACGTTCACCCAAAGCCAAGTTGTATTCACGTGTACCACGCTCATCGCAATAACCTTGAACAACAACATTTACATTTTCATGTTTCTTCAACCATTTAACTTGAGTATCCAAAACTTCAGCAGCATCAGGACTGATAGCAGAACTGTCAAATGCAAAGAAAACTCTGTCTTCAGCATGTTCCATAAAGTCACGTGCCATTTTAGATTCGCACTCACTGCCACCAAACAAAGAACTCTCACTCAAAGCAGAACAGCCGGAGAGAGCAATGATAGCACAGAATAAACTCAAAAGTTTTTTCATCTTATTTTTCTCCATATGGGTTTTAAAAATTTGTAATTCTTAAATTACTAATACAGAAATAACTTAAGCAATAAAAATTTAATTTTCAATAACAAAAACCGTAAAACTCAAAAAAATACACATCTTTTTACTTTCTTGAGAATTATAATTTTATTATTAAAAACCAAACTATAAAAAATAGATAACCATTAAACCCGATTCTTAAATACTACTTTCGATTAACAATCATAAAAAAATGGCTCGCCTCACGACGAACCACTTTATCTTTTAATAGCAGAATTTTAGAAACTAATCATTCTACCATATAAATCCTCCAAATACTCCCGGTGTGACGGGTGTCTTTTAGAGGTTTTATTTTTTATATGGATCTCAGCCCATACTTGACTTATCGTCAGCGGGTAAAAATCCTTTAATGATGGCATCACTTCCAACAAAAATGCGTTGCAAGTGGCACAGCCCATCTGTCCTTTCAGAATATGCTTAAGAGCCGGCTGTAGCTTTTCCGCCAACCAACAATCTGTTTCCACAGATGCGTTAGCCTTAAACCATTCTTGCATCACCGGTGTCCCTAACAACAATGATGTTTTGCACAAATTTTTTGAAAGATACTCTTTCAAATCATCTGTACTTGCAACATCTGCTATCAGTTCCACCAAATCTGCTTCATGTCCTTTCAAAAGACTGTTATCCTCTTTAACCGCCGTTAGAAATGAAGCATATTTCTTTTTCTCTGTAAATTCCTCCAACCCCTGAGGAAACTCCGCTCTCCAGTTTATTTTCTTATTTGTTTTCATAATCTTATTTTAATTTTTCAAGATTATTAATAAAACAATCATAAACATTATAAGGAGTTATGATCACTCTCCTTTTGGTAAAATCAACCGGTTTAATTGATTTCACCTCGCTCGCCTCAACCTCCATAATTTGTCCGCCATCAGGCAAACAAATCAGAAATTTTTCACCCTTTTTATACAACCACCCGAAGGTTTTATGCTTATAAAGGGTAAATTCCGCCACCGTCAATTCAGCATTCACTTCATCTCCGGTAATTTTAGCAAAAGCTTCCATTACTTTTTTGCGAGAGAGCTCATCACCATCTTGCAAAATGATATCAGCTCGCCAATAGCCTCTATCATTTTTATAAATATAGCACATAGCTGAATAAAACAACCTTGTACCATGTTTGATGGCTGTTCTCTCTCCTTTGAAATAACTCATAGACTTTTTCATATCTATGGTTATTCGGAAATCATCTATTATATCTCCATTTGAGAGAACATAGTATGGATTATCTAATCCCATTGCTATATGTATCAAGCTTCCGTCTTTGATTCCATTTTCCGGATTATTGCAGAAATACTGCAACTGATATCCGTTTAGAAATCTAAAAACTTTAGCCCAATGTGGCTCAAGTGAATGATGATAACTCGGACCATAAAGATCTGTTGTTATTTGTGGCATATTGCCACTTGAAGAGTGTCTCAATTCCTCCATAATATCTTTGGGTTTTATGCTCCATGACATCTTGGGTTTATCACGGAGCGGGTTAATAAATACAAATAATTTTTTTCAATTACCTACACTATACCATTTTAGACAAAATTAGTCAACAATATATTTACCTATTTTGTCAAAAAACCAACAAGACACCAAAAAAGACCAAAAGCTTAACAACTTCCGGCCTTTTGCAATTTTCCTAAACAAAACACCTAAAACCGCAGAAAACAGTTCAGATAGAGTGAAAATAAGAAGGCTGAAAATTTTAGTGTAGACAAACCTACATGAATTTTCAGCCTTTTGCAATTTTCGCTCTAGATGAGCTTGTTATATGCGGTTTTAGCTTGCTTTACGACAGCAACACCCACCATTATTCTCTCCACCAACTGTGCGAGATTTGCCAAATTTAACTGTAGCTTGAGCAGCAGCCAAACGAGCAACCGGCACACGATATGGAGAACAAGATACATAGTCCAAACCAACTTGATGGAAGAACTCGATAGATTTCGGATCACCACCATGTTCACCGCAAACACCCAAGTGGAGGTCTGCATTGGTTTCACGACCTTTACGACAAGCACGAGCAACGAGTTTACCCACACCGTCAACATCAATAGATGCAAACGGATCAGCCACATAAACACCTTTTGCACGATATTCATCAAGGATTGCACCGGTGTCATCACGGCTCATACCCAAAGTTGTTTGAGTAAGATCGTTTGTACCAAAACCGAAGAATGAAGCAGATTCTGCAATTTCTTCAGCCATGAGAGCAGCTCTTGGCAACTCAATCATAGTACCAACGATGTAGTTAACGGTTGCACCTTTTTCAGCAAATACTTGCTTAGCTGTGGTGTCGATAACATCTTTAACCAAATCCAACTCTTTCTTAGAACCTGTCAACGGAACTTCGATTTCAGGAGTTACTTTAACACCTTCTGCTTGGCATTCCAAAGCAGCTTCCAAGATAGCACGAGCTTGCATTTCTGCAATTTCAGGATATGTAACGGCCAAACGACAACCACGATGTCCCAACATTGGGTTAGCTTCATGCAAAGCGGCAGCACGTGTCTTAACTTGCTCTAAGCTTACACCCAATTTATTTGCCAATTCTTGCATTTCTGCTTCTGTATGAGGCAAGAATTCATGCAATGGCGGATCGAGCAAACGAACAGTAACCGGCAGACCGTCCATAATTTTGAACAAGTCTTTGAAGTCTTGTTTTTGATAAGGCAACAATTTTGCCAAAGCAGCACGACGACCTGCTTCATTATCAGACAAGATCATAGCACGCATATCGCCGATTCTGTTTGCATCAAAGAACATATGTTCGGTACGAGCCAAACCGATACCTTGAGCACCAAAGTCACGAGCAGTTTGAGCATCTTTTGGAGTTTCGGCATTAGCACGAACTTTCAATACTCTGATTTCATCAACCCAGCTCATCAACTTACCGAAGTTTCCGGTATTTGTATCAGCCTTAACGGTTGGAATTTCACCTTCAATGATTTGACCTTTAGCACCATCCAAAGATACCCAATCACCTTCTTTAATAACCACACCTGACTTTGTAGTCATAGTTTTGTTAGCATAGTTGATTGTAATATCGTTAGAACCTGAAACGCAAGGAGTACCCATACCACGAGCCACAACGGCAGCGTGAGAAGTCATACCGCCACGAGCAGTAATCACACCTTGAGAAGCGTGCATACCGCCGATATCTTCCGGAGAAGTTTCGTTACGGATAAGGATAACTTTTTCACCTCTGTTAGCCCAAGCTTCTGCATCTTCTGCATTAAATACTGCACGACCAACAGCCGCACCCGGAGATGCCGGCAAACCGGTAGCAATAACATTTTTCTTAGCTTTAGGATCCAACATTGGGTGCAACAATTGGTCTAATTGATCCGCACCAACACGCATAATAGCTTCTTCTTTGGTAAGCATGCCTTCTTCAACCATTTCCACAGCCATACGAACAGCAGCAGCAGCGGTTCTCTTACCATTACGGCATTGCAACATCCAGAGTTTACCATGTTCAATAGTAAATTCCATATCTTGCATATCTTTGTAGTGAGCTTCCAATTTATTACGAACATCAACCAATTGTTGATAGAGATGTGGCCATTTTTCTTCCAAAGAAGTACCATCACCCTTAGAAGCCATAGGTTGCGGAGTACGAATACCGGCCACAACGTCTTCACCTTGAGCATTAATCAAATATTCACCGTAGTAAACATTTTCACCTGTTGCTGGGTCACGAGAGAAGCAAACACCGGTAGCGCAATCATCACCGGCATTACCAAACACCATTGTTTGAACGTTAACAGCTGTACCCCAGTCACCCGGAATATTGTTGAGTTTGCGGTAAGTAATAGCACGAGCAGCCATCCAAGAACCGAATACTGCACCGATACCTGCCCACAATTGCTCCCAAGGATCTTGCGGAACAACTTTGCCCAATTTAGCACCGATTTCTTTGTATTCTTTAACCAATTCTTTGAGGTCTTCAGCTGTCAAATCTGTATCAGAAGCATAACCTTTAGATTTTTTCATATTTTCCAAAGCTTCTTCGTAGAGATCGATATCAGCACCCAAAACCACATCAGAGAACATTTGCAAGAAACGACGATAAGAGTCATAAGCAAATCTTTCAGAGCCTGAAGCTTTAGCCAAAGCTTGAACAGTTTCATCATTCAAACCCAAGTTCAAAACGGTATCCATCATACCCGGCATAGAAACTCTTGCACCTGAACGAACAGAGAAAAGTAACGGGTTATTGGCATCGGCAAATTTTTTGCCCATAATTTTTTCAACTTCTGCCACAGCTGCACGAACTTGATCTTTCAAATCAGACGGATAAGTCTTATTGTTGTCATAGTAATATGTACAAACCTCAGTTGTAACAGTAAATCCCGGAGGCACAGGCATACCGACCACATTCATTTCGGCCAAGTTAGCACCTTTACCACCGAGGAGATTACGCATGCTGGCATCACCTTCGGCTTTGCCGTTTCCAAATGTATAAACCCATTTACTCATGGTTTAAGTTTCTCCTTTTAGTTAACATTAAATCAGGCAGATATTCCGCCCGACGAAAAATTTATTCGTCAATACGTTATACTATTGATTCCGATTCTACAAGCAAAAAGTACAGTACTAACACCCTCCCCCTTCTTCGTCATTTTTTATTATCATACTCCGGCTCCCCTTCTCTGTCATACTCCGGCTCTCCTTCTCTGTCATACTCCGGCTCTCCTTCTTTGTCATACTCCGCCTCTCCTTCTCTGTCATACTTCGCCTCCCCTTCTCTGTCATACTCCGGCTTGACCGGAGTATCTTCCCTTTAGTTTCCTGAGATTATCCGAACAAGTCGGATAATGATAGATAATGATTTTGTCACCTCAAGCCTCCCTTTTTGTCATTCCGAGCCTCTCTTTTGTCATTCCGAGCCTCTCTTTTGTCATTCCGAGCTTGTCGAGGAATCCCAATAGATGTTTCGACTTCGCTCAACATGACAATTAGCGATATTTTCACCCCCACCTTAATCCTCTCCCATCTAAGGGAAGAAAATATAAAGCACATTCCTCTTAATTTTAAGAAGAAGTAAAAATCCCCCTCCTCACTTCCGAGTCGGACAACTTGCACCACAGAGCCAATTAGACAAAATCGATTCGCATAAAGATTCACAAAACAAAGACATAGATTCACCCGACTCCTTTCATTTGTTTTATTTCGGCTATTTTCGCAACTGATTTTCCCTACAAAATCACTAAAAAACAAACCATAAACCCATTTTTTGTTGCCAAAAATCACAAACGTGCTATAATCAAAAATGCCATATTATCTTTTGTATGAAATTATCACTATTATTAGAAAGAATGCTTTTTCATTGTTAGATGTTCTAGCGTGAACATTTTTTTGAAGATAGACTGATTAATTTTATTTTGATATGAGGCCCTTATCATAACGTTGATAAGGTAAAGGTAAAAAAAACTAGTAAAAATATAAATTCCCCAAAGATGATTAGAAATAATCACATTTATTCACTGTTTTACAATTAACATTTTAGCAATTTCTCAAGTCATGGAGATAGGAACAGACCAGGTCTGGTGCCGATGATTGCGATGTTTTTTGTGTTCGGTGTCTAAATGATTTTTATGATTCTGCGGGGGCTAAAGAGGGAATGGAATGTGATACTAGCACAAACCTATTACCTCAAAAAAATTGACATGAGACAGATGATGAACATCCTCATGACTTTGGCTACTTTGGTGGTAGCACTCCTCTCACAATCATGTGAGAAAATGTCAACCGGAACTGCAGAAATGCAGAATAAGGTTGACATGACTGTAAAAAAAGTCACAATCCGTGACACTATTACAGTCACCGAGATAGTGATCCAGAAGGACACTATCATTCTACCAGGAGACACCATTATCTCAGTGGTAGAAAAAGAAGTTATTAAGTACATCACTGTACACGATACAGTGACTGTAGAGAATAACTTCACCGGTCACCGAACTGGATCCCCATTGGTAACCGGCAAGAGGGTTGCTACCCTGCCTGAATTCACGTTTGTGGATGGTAAATTGGTAGAAACCAACTACCTGACTGCGAATTTTAAATTCGAAGTCAAAGCTAGCAACCCGATAGAGGTACCAAGTGAGCCAACACTTGTTTCTACCTCTGCAACTATCAGTGGCAAAAACTTCTCCTACAAATATTATGCCGGAGAAAATGTCAATGACAGTTGGAAAGTTACATCGGACAACCGAGTTGCTTTCCAAACTCAGAATGGTATACAATATTACACCATTCCTGAGTACACTCCAGTTTCATTGGCTTTTTACAACGCCAGTGACAAAAAATGGGAACATTTGGCAGCTGCCACCATCAACAATATTATTCAGGACAGCGACATCCAAGAGCTTTACATTAAAGCAAAGGACGAGCCGAAACCTGAATACAAGCTCATCATTAACCACAAGAGCGCAAAGGTGAACGCATCTGCTATGCAGATTGTCGATACTCACAACGCATATCTTGTTGATAACGACAAAGTTGTTGAGACTGATACATACGATGCACTGCATCAGGTATCATTCACTCAATCTGCACAGGTTGAGTACAACGTGGCAAAAGAAATGGAACAAGCGTCTTTCACCATTACCAACGGTATGGTGAAAGTGAATAACATAATTTTCAAAGTCAGTGTTAAAACCGCTGACTGTGATGCTGTTACAATGGATACCAACAATACCACATATTGCCATCCGGCATTCCCTGTGGACGGTGCCGTAAAAGCTCTAAATTGTTGTTCACTTGAGGGCAAAACCCTCAAGACTAAAACCATCACCGACAACGAGTTGCCTGGTGAAATAATAATTGGTGATAATGACGAAGATACTGTCACAATCCCTATCGTTATCGAGGTTGTTCCTCCTACCACCCCTGCAGACGTCCACGATGTGGAGTTTGCAGAAGAAGCTCTAGTCACTTCCCCCAACTTTTTAACCTTAATCGCATATCCAACAATTAACGGTGTGCGTACAGGGGAAGAAGTTGAATTAAAGGACTCATTCTCAGGATCATTGACAGCAGGTGCGCAGATTAACAAGACCTCTAAAGGTTCTGTTACTCTAAATAGCACAACTGCTATGATTTCTGATAATAATGCCATTTTCACTTACATTATAGAAAGTGAAACAACTGATGGCATTTGGAAATGGTCCATTAAAAATGAGGGGACATTCACCTATAAAAGGAATGGTGTGAACAAAACTGTTACCAGACCGATTAAGGCTGACGTTGCAGTTAAATCAACATCATTCACTGCTGACAATGGCACATACCGCAACACAGCATCTTTGTATGCTAACGGTTTCGCCATCGATGCAGATACACAGGTGATAAAAATTACCCCACCAACTGTAAGAAGGGACAGCACTTATTCTGCAGGCACTCCTTACAGTGCGACCAAAGCTAAAGTCATTAGAACAGTATACGCTAACGGCCAATTTGAGTCTACTAAAGACATCTATGTTGACTATGTAGTTGATTTTGATTGTGGAGCAAAAGAGACAATCCCAAACATGTCTCAGCTCAATTATGGCTCAGCCATTAGTGCTAAGGTTGGTAGCAACCCGATTGCGTTGAACATACACAGATTCAACGCAATTGTAGATGTTCCTTCGAAACTCAATTTTGTAGATGACGGTAAGAGTCACACTGTTGACTTCACCTACTCTACACTTGTTATTGAAAGTAATGGTAACATTACCAAAACTGACAATAGTACTTCTGAGTATCAGATTATAAACAACAAGCTTTACTTCAAGCTTGTTTGTGACGGTTTCACCGTTGCTACTGATACAAAGGAGATTGTGCAGAAGAAGGAAATACCATCGATTAAGCCTCTAATCGATGGGTATACAGCCATTGAGGCATACATCACCAATTGTTTCCATACAGAGGGAACAACGCAAATAAGTGATGGTGCACACATGGCTATAGTCTTCAAGAAAAACATTGAAGGCTATAGTGGCAATGATAAATATATCATTCGCCACGCAGACCCCGTAACTGCAAAACAGATAGGAAAGGATACTTATTTTTCATCAATTGATGAAACTCAAATAATATCCTTCATAACTGTCAACAACACTATGGAGCCTGCGTACTTAATTGATTATAAGAACGGAAATTGGCTATACCAATCTATTGCTAATTCAGCAATGGTGTACCCGATAGCCCTTCCTGAAACCATCACTCAAAGATTTGATTTTACTGTAATCAAATCAAATAAACATGATGGTTATATAACAATTAAGTACAAAGAGATAACTCATAAATTAAATTAGTTATCTCTTAAAATTAAAATAAAGTTAATCACCCTCCCAAACCTCAAACATAGAGGTGCGGGAGGATTAAATAACCACAGAGACTGCTGTGTGGGGTCTAACGACTAACGGGCAGTTTTAAAAATGAAAAAACTTTTTACATTAATATTGTGCGTAGCTTTCGCTATCTCAGCTAGCGCACAAACCCGCCAATATATTGACGGTAGAGGGCACGTTTTCAATGGAAACGATTGTTTCCTAGTAACCCTCTACGGAGGCATCCACGCATACGGAAATATTTCCGACAATGCGCAATGCATTGGTGGAGCCGAGTTGGTGTACAACCACTACGGCTTCCGCGCATCAATTGGCGGAGCCTACGGGGCACAAAATACAAGCCATGGGCAACTAGGCTTGTATTGGAACTTCACTGGAAATGCTAACATCAAACACCGAGCTTACATCGGTGTCACTGGTGGTTTTATCCAGTATGGAGGAATAATCGACCAGGACTTGTTGCTTAACGGCGCAAGTACCCACGTTGATCTCAGTGAAGTGCACAACATCAAGTTGACACTCCCTGAGAACTCCATTGCCCCAACTGTAGGAGCAAGAGTTGGTATCGATTGGCGATTGGGAAGATCTATATATCTTACCACCGCAGTTGAAGGTAGCCGTAACTTTATTAATAAGAAGGTTACTTTCAATTCCGTTGAGGCTCAATTGCCTTTAGAAGACGGAAACATCGATATCAAGCTGAAAACTACGGACGACCCGGTTCCGGTAAATCACTGGGGATTGAAAGCAATGATTGGTATCTCCATAAGATTGAAATAACCTTTCATTGCCAGAGCAACCGCTGTTTCTATTTTTAGAACAGCGGTTGTTTCTTATTTATTCATCCCCTTTTTTCTTGTCATTACCCGATACCACTAACTGCAATTACCCGATACCACTAACTGTCATTATCCGGCTCAACTAACTGCAATTACCCGATACCACTAACCGTCATTATCCGGCTCGACTAACTGTCATTACCCTACTTCACTAACTGCAATTACCCGACACCATTAACTGTCATTATCCGGCTCGACCGGATAATCTCAAGAAACTTAGAATAGATACTCCGGTCAAGCCGGAGTATGACACAAAAACAAAGTATAACTCCCAAAAAATAACAGCATAAAATTATAATATTCAAAAACAAATTTATGTCATTAACAAATACTACTATACAAATCATCCCAATTAGGATTCATTTTTTCTATTAAATCTATTTTCCAATTTCTATTATATTTTTTTAATTTTTTCTCCCTATATATTGCTTGTTCTTCACCATCAATAATCTCATAATACACTAACTTATCCAAATTATATTTAGCACTAAATCCTTGCAATATTTTATGTTTGTGTTCATAAATCCTACGACACAAATCATTAGTAACACCAATATATAATGTTCCATATCTTTTATTAGTAATAATATAAACGTACATTGTTTTCATATCTACTAACCCCAATCTGTCATTATCCGGCTCGACTAACTGCAATTACCCGACACCACTAACTGTCATTATCCGGCTCGACTGGATAATCTCAAGAAACTTAGAATAGATACTCCGGTCAAGCCGGAGTATGACACAAAATGTATGTATTTAATTTTTATACAAAGAGCTTTGTTTATAATTTTCAATTGCATGACGAACCAGCACTCCGATAATTGCTGCCACCGGCACGGCTATCATCAATCCCAAAAATCCAAGTAGCACACCACCGGCAAGCAATGCAAACATAATCCAAACCGGATGCAATCCTACCGATTCTCCAACCAAATTAGGTGTCAGGAAATTACCCTCAATAAACTGCCCTACCATAAACACACCAACAACCTGAGCTATCGGCATCAAAGAATCAAATTGTGCAAAAGCTATAGCCACACTCACCACAAACCCGAATATAGATCCCACATACGGAATAAAAGATATTATACCTGCCAAAAATCCGACTAAAATCCCCAAATCAAGTCCCACAATATATAAACCAACTGCATAAAACAAACCCAGCAACACACAAACTGATAATTGCCCTCTGATAAAAGAAGATAATATACAATCAATTTCTTTAGCTTGTTTCTCAATAGAATGTTTATAGCGCTTGGGCAACAAATCATCTACTTTTTTTACAAAAGCATCCCAATCTCGTAACATATAAAAAGCCACCACCGGCGTAATCAATAATAGAGAAATCACATTAAACAATGCAAATCCGCCACTAACTACTCTTTTTAAGATATTTCCCACTACCTTTAAACTGTTACCCATATTGCCACGAATGGTTTCTCTGATTTTATCTGCCTCCAAAGACGGAAAACGCTCTTGTAAGCCGGCAATTACAGGTTCAATCTTTTTAGCAAAAGCACTCAAATATTGTGGCAAAACGTCCAAAAAATGTCCCAATTGACTATCTATCACACCAAACAAAGCAATCAACGACGGCACCACTATCAATACCAATAAAAATATCGTCAATATCGTGGCCCAAGTTCTAGACATTTTTAATTTTTCAAATTTAGAAGCAAACGGATCCAACAAATAACCTATAATAATACCGGCCACAAACGGCATCAATACCGAACGCAATACATATACCATGCCGGCAAACAAAACCAACATCACCAACCAAAATGTAATATTTTTATCACGTCCGGTTATAGCCATTTTTCAATACTCCTAATATTTTTCTAAAGAATAGTATCCGTCATGCTCATCTAATCGTAAAGATCGAGCCCTTAATTGAGGCAATAATTTTTCCAGCGCTCCGATATATGATAACTTAAATTGCACTTTTCCGTTTCCGATTGCTTGAACTTCTAATTTATTTATTTGATTAATATCTTTCAATGTTCTTTCAGCGCTAACCCATTCTGCCAAATTGTTATAAGAAAACAATACAACCATCATATTTTCAATCTGAGCTTCACTCATATTTTTTTGGGAAATACGCTTTTCCAGTTCTCTTTGAGTTGCCATCACTGCATTGTCAAACAATTCCATGCCAGAACTTCTGGGACCATCAACTCTCACAACAAAACTATCTCCGTCCAAAGACCTTCCTTGAACATTTAGTCCCTCTATTCCGTTATAAACGGCATCGAGCACATAAACATCATCAACACCATTAATTCTCATTAATTTATCTAAGGCTTCGCCATCCATCACCCCGGCTTTTCTTCCGTCAATAACGGCATAGTTTGCCCCACTCGGAGAAACCACAATCATATTAACTCCGCCAATCAAAGAAACTTTATCCCAAGCTTGTTTCCACATATTGGTACTTTCCCACAATTGCGGAACATCAGCATTAAACTCCCTAAAAATCGGCACGATCAAGATTCGACTGCTGATTTTATTCATCAAAGGAATTTCACGCTCTTTCATATACTGCACCAATATATCTTCATTAAGCACAACTTTTAAGTTTGCCATATATCTGACAGCAGAACTTTTTTCTTCTACAACTGAGACTTCTTTAATAAAGTTCATCAACTGCTCATCTGTCATAGAAGAAAATCTTTCCACACCTTCAGATGTAGATATACGCTTTGCCACAGCCACAACAGCCGCTCTGTTTGCCTCACTCATAGCTCTTTTTTGAGCTTCGGAAGCACTGGCATCAGTAACATCTACACTGACTTCAACAGTATATTTTTCATCAGCGGCATAAGCTCCTGCTATCCACCCCATACAAGCCAAAAAGAATAATATTTTCTTAATCACAATTATCTCCTATTCATAAATTTCAAGCTCACTGAAGAAGAAAGCTATTTCTCTTTTTGCACTCTCGGGTGAATCTGATCCGTGAACCGTATTTTTATCAATAGAAAGAGCAAACGTCTTGCGAATTGTGCCTTCTTCCGCAACAGCGGGATTGGTAGCTCCCATAACTTTTCTGTATTCTGTAATAGCATTTTCACCTTGCAAAACTTGCACCACTATCGGAGCAGAAGTCATAATCTCCACCAGATTCGGAAAAAACGGCTTTCCCATATGTTCCTGATAAAATTCCTCAGCTTGTACTGCAGTCAATCTGATAAGTTTTTGCGCAACGATCTTCAACCCTTTTTCCTCAATCATTGCATTAACTTTGCCTGTAATTGCTCGACTTGTTGCATCAGGTTTAATAATAGACAGCGTTCTTTCAATCATAATCTGTTCTCCTAAGTTAATCTGAATAACAATAACATATAATAGTTTCTGCAAATAATCAAAAGATATTTTGACTTTTAATTACTAAAGGTATAAACATTTAAGCAAACCAACATTTTGTAAGGATAAAAACATGCAAATCAGTAGCTACATTCAAACTCTTATCACCAAAGCTCAGCAACTTAACAAAACCATTGTTTTACCTGAGGGTGAAGATGAACGTGTTCTTCAGGCTGCATACTATGCTGCCCAAAACAAAATTGCTAACATCATTATACTTGGCAATGAAGATGATATCAAATCTTATTTCCACTCAAATGGTTGGGAATTAACTAATATCCAAATCATAAATCCTGCCAATTCAGAAAATCTTTCGCTATATACAGAAACTCTGTACAACCTGCGCAAAGAAAAAGGTATGACTTTGGAAGAAGCAAAAAAAACTGCCACTGATGCCAATTATTTTGGCACACTGATGATAAAATCCGGTCACGCAGACGGTATGGTCTCCGGAGCCAATCACTCTACTGCTGATACCGTACGTCCGGCTTTGCAAATCATCAAATCAGCACGTAAAGATAGAGGAGTATCTGCCGTATTTATTGCTCGTTCACAAGAAGGCAAAATTTATTACCTTTCTGATTGCGCTCTCAATATCAATCCCAATCCGCAAGAACTTGCGGGAATTGCTTTAAGCACCGCAGAAACAGCCCTTCAATTTGGAGATACCCCTAAAGTTGCCATGCTCTCATATTCTACTTACGGTTCAGGTAAAGGAGAAAGTGTAACTAAGGTAAAAGAAGCCACAGAAATTGCCAAAACAGCTCTTCAAGCCGAAGAATACACCGGCAAAGGCATCATTCTTGATGGAGAACTTCAAGCTGATGCTGCTTTAGACAGTGTTGTATCTGCCAAAAAAGCACCAACCTCAACCATCAAAGGTGAGGCTAATGTTTTAATTTTCCCCAATATCGATGCCGGCAATATCGGATACAAACTATTGCAAAGAATTGGACAAGCAGAAATGTATGGTCCTTTACTGCAAGGATTAAATGCTCCCATTAATGATCTGTCTCGCGGTTGTTTCACCGAAGATATTGTCGGTGCAATTGCCATTACTGTTTTACAAACTCAAAAATAATTAAGGATTCTAAACATGAAAATTTTAGTATTAAACTCTGGTTCTTCTTCTTTAAAATATCAACTGTTTGATGTTGAAGGAGAAAATTATAAAGTTATCGCCAAAGGTTTGGCCGAACGCATTGGCATTGACGGTTCTATGGTAAGTATCAAATACGCAAATGGTGATAAAAAAACAGTAACTGTCAATTTACCAACCCATAACGAGGCTTTACAAGAAGTATTTAACCTTCTTCTTAATGGTGCAATCTCCGGCTTAGACGAAATTTCAGCTGTCGGACATCGTACTGTTCATGGCGGAGAAAAATTCAAATCCTCTGTTTTGATTAACGAAGATGTAATCAAAACAATAGAAGATTTATCACAACTTGCTCCACTTCATAATCCGGCTTCTGTTTTAGGAATCAGAGCAGTCCAAAAAGCATTGCCGAATATTCCGCAAGTTGCTGTATTTGATACAGCATTTCACCAAACTATGCCCAAAGAAGCTTTCCTTTATGGCTTACCTCTGGAGCAATATACCAGACACCAAATTCGCCGTTATGGTATGCATGGAACATCTCACCAATATGTATCTGCCGAATGTGCCAAATTAATCGGCAAAAAAGGAAAAATAATCACATGTCACTTAGGAAACGGAGCTTCTATTTCAGCCGTAGATAACGGCATGTGCAAAGATACATCAATGGGTTTCACTCCTCTTGCCGGAGTAATTATGGGTACTCGCTGTGGCGATATAGATCCGTATATTCCTCTCCATATCATGAAATATCAAGACAAAACCGCAGACGAAGTCAACAACCTCCTCAACAAACAAAGCGGAATGTTAGGCTTGTCAGGTTATAGCGATATGCGCGATGTAGAAGCTCAATATCTTGCCGGAGATGCACGCACCATAGATGCTCTCAATACTTATGTATATACCATTATCAAATTCATCGGTAGTTACATTGCAGCACTCGGAGGTGTTGATGCTATTGTATTTACAGCCGGTATTGGTGAAAACTCTCCAATTATCCGCAAGATGGTTATTGAACGTTTAAGCTACTTAGGCATGTCTTTAAACGAAGAAAATAACAACAAACGAGGAGAAGCTTTAGAAATAACTGCTTCCGATTCTAAAGTTAGAGCATTTGTTATTCCGACTGATGAAGAATTGGTTATCGCCAAAGATACCGTTCGTCTCAGCAAATAAAAAAACTCGCTTTTTCTTAAAAACCGAAAGTTTGACTTTCGGTTTTTTTGTATTTTTGAATACAAAAAAATATTGTACAGAAACTATTTATGGGTTATAAATAAATTAAGTTTGAACAATTTTTAGAATGATAGATAAAAAACATGAATAAATGGCATAAAAAAAATCTTGCCAAACCGATACTTAAACCTGAAAAAAGTGAAGTATCCGTACCTAACTATGCAGCCATAGACTTAGGAACCAATTCTTGCCGTTTGGTAATAGCCACTCCCACTCCTTCCTCTTTTAGGATTGTAGAAACTTTTTCAAAAATCACCAGATTGGGTGAAGGCATCATCAACAATAATGAACTTTCTCGTCCGGCCATCAAAAGAACTATCGGAGCCCTAAAAATTTGTGCCGGAGTTTTAGCGGAATACGCTCCCATTCACAGTTCACGTTTTGTGGCAACCGCAGCATGCCGACGAGCTATAAATTGCAAAAATTTTCTTGAACAAGTAAAAAAAGAAACCAACTTAAATATAGAAATAATATCTTCTCAAGAAGAAGCACGTCTTGCCGTTGTTGGTTGTGTTCCGCTTTTGGCCAGAAACATCAAAAGAGCATTGATTTTTGATATCGGTGGAGGCTCCACAGAAATTTCTTTAGCCCGCACTACCAATAGCGGCAACACCTTCATTGAAGGCTACATATCTTTGCCATATGGAGTTGTCACCATTTCAGAAGCTTTTCCGTCACATGATATGACAGAACTCGCTTACAACACTATTATTGAACGCACTCACAAAATACTTAAAGATTTTGAAGATAAACACCATATCAGAGAAGCTATTGCCAATCAAGAAATACAAATAATCGGCACATCAGGCACCGTAACTGTTTTAGGAGCTGTACATTTAAATCTGCCTCGTTACAATCGTTCTGCCGTAGATGGCATTGCCATGAGCAAACAAGATATAGATCATACAATTGCGAAAATAAAACGCATTGGTGATGAAGGACGCAAAAAACATCCTTGCATCGGCTCATCTAAAGCAGATTTGACCATAGCCGGATGCGCCATAATTGAGTCACTTAGCTCATTTTGGCCAATATCCGAAATAACCGTTGCTGATAGAGGGATTCGTGAAGGAATTTTGCTGGATCTTATGCATTCGAGCAAACATCATACTCAGAAAAAGAAAAACAAAAATCGCTATCCGTTCAATCGTCACCACCGGCGTTTTTCCAACAATTCCAAAAACAAGGGAGTAGATCATGACTGATAAATGCTATGCAGCCATAGACTTAGGAACCAATTCATGCCGTTTATTAATATGCAATCGTAATGGGCAAGAATTATGTAAAGAAACAGTCTCCACCAGATTAGGAGAAGGTCTGCACCAAAGCGGAAGATTTACATCTCAAGCAATTGAGCGTGGTACTAAATGTTTTTTTGAATACAAACAACTGATTGATAAATACAACGTAGATAAGATTCGTGCTGTTGCTACTGCTTCTTGTCGAATGGCCGCAAATAGTGATGAATTTATCAAAAAAGTATGGGAAGAATCTCGTATAAAAATAGAAATAATCGATGGTTATGAAGAAGCTCGCTTAAATCTCAAAGGAGCATTAAGTCATGTTTGCAACAAAACCAAATATGTTGTTCTTTATGACTTAGGAGGAGGCTCTACGGAAATTACTTTGGCTACTAACACCGAGAACCCTCATATCTTACACACAATATCCATTCCTTGGGGTGCCAGAAATTCTTCAGAAGCATTTAATTTAGTTGAATTTTCAGAAGAAAATGCCAATCGTTTACGCCAAGACATCAGAGCCAGAACCGAAAACTTTGTCAAAAAATCTTACCTCGATACTTATCGTAACGACGTATGCTTTGTAGCAACTTCCAGTACAGCTCTAAGATTAGCATCTATGATTGAAGATTTTGGAATTTATGACCGAGACCGTGCAGACGGAATAATCATGGATAGAGAAAGTATGGATAAAGCCATAGAAAAAACTTTAAGCTCCAGTAGAGCTGAGATGGCAGATAACCCATATATCGGAGATAAACGCTCCTATATTTTCATTGCCGCTTGTATAATTTTTCAAACTATTTACCAACATCTGGAAGCAGACAAAGTTACCGCATCACTAAAAAGTGCCAAAGACGGTATTATTGCGGAATTAATTGAGAAAGATACAATAAATGAAAAAACAAACTAAATCAGCTCAAACCATTGCCGGACGGCACCAATTGGCTGTTAGAGTAAAAACCTCAAAATATCGTTCCAAATCATCAAATAAATGGCTTGAAAGACAACTGAATGATCCCTATGTTGCAGAATCCAAACGCTTAGGTTACCGCTCAAGAGCTGCTTTCAAACTAATCCAATTGGATGAAAAATACAAATTTTTAGGCAAAGGAAAAACTATTGTTGATTTGGGATGTGCCCCAGGTGGTTGGACGCAAATTGCAGTTCAACGCAATAAAGGAAGCGGACAAGTTGTCGGATTAGATATCTTGGAAACCGAACCGATAGAAGGTGCATCGCTAATCTGCATGGATTTCACCTTACCTGATGCTCCCGAACAACTCAAATCATTGCTTAAAGGTGATGCTGATATCGTAATGAGTGACATGGCTGCCAATACCACCGGTCATCAACAAACCGACCATTTACGCACTATCGGATTAGTTGAAGCTGCTTATGAATTTGCTAAAGAAGTATTGGCAGACGGAGGAATTTTCATTGCCAAAGTATTTCAAGGCGGTGCCGAAAACTCTCTCCTTACCGATGCCAAAAAAAATTTTAATAAAGTCGGCCATTTCAAACCTGACGCCAGCCGTAGCAGTTCACCGGAAACATACCTTATTTGTCAGGGTTTTAAGAAAGGCCTATAACCATGAAAATCGGTGCCAGATATCAGGCTGTTTTAGAGTTAATTACCGAAATTTTTAACAATTCTAAACCTGCCGACAATATAATCAACGAATATTTGCGCAACCGCAAATATATTGGCTCTAAAGATAGGAAATTTATCACCGATAAAACTTGGAACATAATCCGTAACCGCTTAAAACTTGAATTTGATTCCGGAGCTAAAGACGCTCGTAATATTTTATTATGGAGCATAAAAGATAAATTATCTGAGGTTTTTGACGATTCACCTTATGGATTGTCACCACTTACAGATAAAGAAAAACAACATCTTGCCTTAAACAACGAAAATCCGTACCCTGACTATATTGAAGCTGAATGCCCAAACTGGCTGTTTACACAAATTTCCGATATTGAATTTTGTAAAGCTTTAAACAAGCCTGCTGAAGCTGACTTCAGAGTTCATGGCCATAATAGAGAAGATGTCATAAAAAGATTGAGTGAAGAAGGTATTAACACTTACCCCACAGCCCTATCTCCCTATGGCATCAGAAGTGAATTACGTTTTAACATTAATAATTCTGCCACATATCAAGATGGTTGGTTTGAAGTTCAAGATGAAGCCTCTCAAATAGCTTCACTCCTTTGTGATACTCAACCTGAACACAAAATAATAGACTATTGTTGTGGAGCGGGCGGTAAAAGCTTAGCAATATCAAATATCCTGAATAATCAAGGAAAAATTCTTGCACATGATATTAATTCCAAACGTCTGGAAGCAATCAAGCCTCGTATTTCTCGTTTAGGTGTCAAAAATATTGAGCTGACAGATATCATTGCCGGCAATGATACTGATTTTGACCGTTTTATAATCGATGCCCCTTGTTCGGGAACCGGTACTTGGCGCAGATCACCTGATGCCAAATTTCGTATTACTCCGCAAATTCTCAAGCGTTTAAACCAAACCCAATCAGAATTACTGGATATTGCATCTTCCAAAACCAAAATCGGTGGAAGAATTATTTATATAACATGCTCGGTACTTCAAATAGAAAATGAAGATAGAATTAATGAATTTTTACAAAATCATTCTGAATTTTCGCTATTAGACATTTCTCAGTTATGGAAACAAAAAATTTCTGCTCCTTACCCACATTCTAATCCTTACATGCTGAGAATGTCCCCTCTCACCACTAACACCGATGGTTTCTTCGTTGCTATTTTACAAAAAAACTCCTGAACCTACCACCAGATTCAGGAGTTGAAATTTTAACATAAATTAAATCGGCATTTGCATAATGGTATTATAAGCCTTAATAGCTGTATCTCTCACTGCCACAACAGTTTCTAAAGCTGTCTCTGCATTAGCCACTGCCAATACCACATCTTGAATATCGGCTTTACCTTGTATTCCTTTCAATGTCATGGTTTCTGCCTGTTTGTTAAGTTCAGCAGTATCTTCAATAATATTTTTTACTATATTTCCAAAATTGGCTTCTTTTTCAATCTTATCTGTATTAACAACACTCTTTTGTTCTTGAGCTGATATTCTTCCCAAAGCTTGCTGATAAGCATTAAGTGCGCTGGAAATATTGCTAACCATAATTCAAGTCCCCTTTTTACTTTAAGATATCCAACACGCTAGAGTTCATTTCTCTAGCTGTTTTAAGCATATTCAGATTCGCATCATAAGCACGTTGAGCTTCTTTCATATCCATCATCTCGATCAAAGGATTCACATTTGGTAAAGATATATACCCTTGTGCATCTGCACCGGGGTGATTTGGAGCATACTGTTTTTCAAATGGAGAGTTATCTTTTACTACCTTATCCACACGCACCATCTGAGCACCGGATTCGGCATCAACATAATTTTGGAAACTAACCACTTGCCTACGATAAGGTTCTCCTCCAGGTTCTGTTGATACTGAATCTGCATTAGCCATATTCTGAGCAATCACTTTCAAGCGCTCAGCTTGCACTCTCATTCCTGAAGCTGCTACATCTGCACTAATATTCAAATCACCAGCCATAATCAAACCTTACTTAGGCATTAATTTTAGTTGAAGAAAGTTGCATTAGAGATCTATACTTATTAAAAATTGTAATCATTCTTTTGTATTCACTGCTAACTTTACTTGCTTCATTCATTTGTTGTTCCAGCACAACTCCATTACCATCAATAGTCAAAGCTTCTGATGGCTGAGGAGTATACACCAAATAACTTCCTTGATTTTTGTTAGGAACACCTTGTAAATGCTTAGAATTTGTAAGATTAAGTTTCAAACCGGCTACTGTAACCGAAGACATTTCATCGTCAAAAGACGGTTTTTGAATATCTCTTGCCACATATCCCGGAGTACTTGCATTGGCAATATTTTCAGCAATAATTTGCTGTCTTGCAGTAAGATACTGCATATTCTTATTTGCCATATTGAAAACTGTAAGGTTTTTCAAATCCATAAAATAAATTCCCCATTTTCAAGTTATGTGTCCCCACACATAACAGATATGCAAAAGCCATGCCAAACAAAATACCTTGCTTTTTGGTCTCGCAAGAGATAAATTACTTTTATCAACTCACGGAGCTTTTGATGTCTGAAACAGATAATAGCAAAAACCCACAAAAAAACAACGTCACACCGGACTTTTCCACAACGGATTATGCCGTCGCTTTACAATACAATAAAGATCAGCATGACGCCCCTATTGTCACAGCTAAGGGAGAAGGGGAAATTGCAGCCAAAATTATTTCTCTTGCTCAAGAAAATAATATTGAAATCAGACAAGATGCAGATCTTCTTCAAATTTTAAAAACCGTAAACATAAACGAAGAAATTCCTTTAGAAGCATTTGCCGCAGTCGCAGAGATTCTTTCTTTTATATATAGCCAAAACAAATCCTGATTTTTTTAATCCTTACCAAAAGTTTAATTCTTGCAAAATTTTTTATTTTTAAATTACGGCGTTGTTAATAAATTTATAACCATCTATCTATCATACTGTGACTGTTAAAGTTTTAATTAGCCAAAGTCAGGTTAACAAAATGAGCAGAAAGCAAGAAAGAACAATACTTAACACCATTATTATTGATGACTGCATTAAGGTTATGAATGAGATGGAAGAAAACTCCGTAGACCTGATTTTTGCGGATCCGCCATACAACTTACAATTAGGAGATGCCCTCACTCGTCCGGATAACAGCAATGTAAATGGCGTATATGAGGAGTGGGACAACTTTGAGAGTATGGCCTCTTACGACGAATATACACGCCAATGGATGAGTGCTGCTCGTCGAGTTTTAAAAGAAGATGGTGCACTATGGGTTATCGGCTCTTATCACAATATTTTCAGAGTCGGACATATTTTGCAAGACTTGGGCTTTTGGATTTTAAATGACATTATCTGGAACAAAGTTAACCCCATGCCCAATTTTAAGGGTACCCGTTTCACCAATGCCCACGAAACATTGATTTGGGCCAGCAAGAGTCAAAAATCACGCTATACATTTAATTATGAAGCGATGAAAGCACTCAACGAGGATACACAAATGCGTAGTGATTGGAGTATCCCGCTCTGCACCGGTAAAGAACGATTAAAAGATTCCAATGGAGAAAAGCTCCATCCCACCCAAAAACCCGAAGCTCTATTATATAGAATAATTATGTCCTCTTCCAAAGTAGGAGATACTATTTTGGATCCGTTTTTTGGAACAGGAACTACCGGAGCCGTAGCCAAAAAACTCGGACGTAACTTTATTGGTATTGAAAAAGATGCCGGATACGCTGCAGGCGCACAAAGCAGAATAGATGCTGTTCAACGAGTTGAAAACGATATTTGCTTAGAATACTCATCCAAAAAACGCCAACCTCGAGTACCATTTGGTGCCGTTGTTGAAAGAGGAATGCTTTCTCCCGGAGATATTTTATACGATTCCACTCGCAAACATTGTGCAGTAATACGTTCTGACGGTACCATCAAAAATGAGATTATGGAAGGGTCTATCCACCAAGTTGGTGCCGCCGCTCAGAATGCTGCTGCATGTAATGGTTGGATGTATTGGTATTTCGAAAACGAAAACAAAGAGCTTGTCTGTATTGATGAACTCCGTAACCAGATTCGTGCTGAAATATAAGATAATATATAGATATATCGTCTTAAAACTTATTTTAATTCTCCATACAATTAGTATGACTATTAAAAATATAATCAACTAAACAACTTTTGGTAAGATTACCATTTTGATCTGTTTGGGTACAAACATGATATCCATCTTCACATTCCAAAACATAATATCTAGTATAACCACCACACGTTACTTCTTCACAAATAGCACGCGAAGGACAATATACTTCAGCTCCTTCTTCCCATACACATTCCACACACTCATTACCGATAAGCTCCGAATGAATATCACAAACTAACTTATATCGTGTTGGTAATCCGCAACCTGGCACACAATCATATACAGTTCCATGATCTCCTTCAATAGGTTTTTCTTCAAATGGATAATTTGAACAGTTATCAGGAAAACACTCACAATATCCTGAGCAATATCCGTTACGATATACCCCATCGCAATAAGATTCATCTTCACATTCGTTTGGAAAATAATCACGCTCACAAAATTCTGAACACATATTTGAATCAGCAGAACAAGTATATCCTTCACAATATTGCCACTCTCCGCCACATTCATAATATCCGGCACAGGGATTATTATTTACACAAGTATTTCCACTCTGCGTATATCCGGAATTACAGCTATCAAGTTTATATTTAGTGACATTACCGCAAGTATAATTAGAACACGTTCCGTTAGCATCACAACTGCTTAAAGGATAATTTGTAAAATTACAGGCGTTGCAAGTTAAACCGTCGGAACTGAGTTCATAACTGTTTTGACAACCATCTAATTTGTATTGAGTTAATTCTAAGCAAACGCCACCATCAGGACATGTTTCTAAAGGATATTCACTAAATCCGGATTCCGGACAATAGAACAGAGTAGTATCAAACGGACAGGCTATGGCTTTTTTCCCCTCACAATCGTTTGCGGATTTGATATATCCCATATCTGCACAAGACGGACGAACCATACAACTGTCTTGAGCCAAAGATGATGAAGATAAAAGTAGTATTGATACGCTTATAACATATTTGTTCATCTCATGGCTCCTTTGTTTTTCTCTGTCATATTCCGACTTGATCGGAATATCTCTCTTAAATTTCGTGAGATTGTCCGAACAAGTCGGACAATGACAGTTAGTGATGTCAGACAATGACATTTACAGAGATGCTGTTTAAGATGTTTAACAAGTATAGAATTTGGATAAAATATAAGGATATATGCTTGTAAGGTCACAAAGCTTAAACAGCATCTGTAACTTCAAGTATATAAAATGTTTTATAGTATGTCAATATATAGTTAAAAGTAGTGGACGAATTAAAAAAGGGGATTTGTTTTTCACAAATCCCCTAACCACTGGATAAAAACTATAAATTACTTTTTACCATCTTTCATTGGTTTAGGTGTCTTATCCTTAGATGCATCAATAGCATCAGCCAATGGAGTTTCATAAGTTTTGAAACCTACCGGTTTACGAGTTCCAAACTCTCTACCGCAAATTTCCAAACCCAAACTCTTTAACGCAGTTTCTACCGGTATAAACAAGTCCGGAGTTTCATCTGTTTTTTTGGTTTTATGAGCCATGCCCACAATATTTCCGTGATTATCAATTAATGCTCCACCGATAGTAACTGTTTGTACAAAAGTATCGACTATAATTTCGGCATCACCACTATCAGACCATCTATATCCGATAACTTTTCCTTCATTATCCAGATATCCCTCACCTTCACTATCCAAATCAAGTAATCCCAAAGTCATTAACATGTCTTTATTAACTTCCGGCAACTGCAAAGATAACGGAAGTGGAGTATAATTTGTTGGTGCATCTAACATTAACAGAGCCACATTTTTAGAAGGATTAACTCTCACGGCAACTGCCTTCATATTTTTTCCGTTAATAGTTTGTATTTCAAAGTTATTATTATTTTTAATCATCAAATCAGCTGATGTCAGCACCAAATTATCAGCGATAATTAAACCGGAACCTTTAACTCCTTCAGCATTTTTAACTGCCACAACAGATGCTCTGACTTTATATAAGTTTTGTGGTTTCATATTTTCATATGGAGCCTGATTTTTAATACAAAAAGCATTATCAATACTGGCAAAAGAACTTTCCAACATTTCTTTACTGTCAATCAGCACTTTATCGTCAGTATCCAAAGGTACATCTACCCAATAATCTTCAACTATTTTAACATTATCAGGCATATTTTCTGTTATATTGGTAACGATTGTTCTACTGTTTTCGTCTATTGCCACCATCGAACAATTGTCATTAATTGATATAATCGCACCTGCACCGGCGATTCCGGAATTTTCCTCAATTTCAATCATTCTGCCGACAGGTTTTAAAGATTTTTCCAAAACATTAACAACACCGACTTCTGCCACCGGTTCCAAAGATGCCTCAGCCACATTCATAACGTCAACATCACCTATCGGCTCCAATGTCGTTTCAACAACATCAACATTCTCAACCTCTCCTACCGGCTCCAATGTTGTTTCTATAACATCAACCATTTCAACATCTGCAACCGGAACTCCGGCTACACCAGCGATTGTTTTCACCTCTGTTTGTGTTGGTATTTCAACTTTATCTGCCACACAACGTTGCAATTCTTCCACACCGGTCAACACATCATTATACTGTCCGGCAAAGGTTTTATTTTTCACCTCTTTACCCAATAAATTAGCTTTTTGACGAATCAATTCTTCAGGCAATACACGTTGAGATACTGTATAATTAAAACAGCTTATTTCCGGTAATTTTGTTAAAGCATCTTCAAAAGCTCTTTCCACTAACAAAGTCTCGCCTTTAGGTTCTCCTTCAGAAATCTGTCCATATCCGGTTGTCATTCCCTTACAATATACTTGTGTTTTATCCAAGCTCATCACTCGCCATACCACAGACATTTCTGATGATCCGCTACGTAATTTTTTCTGTTTAACATCACCCCAGTCAAATTCATCACATATATTCATAAAGTAATCTGTAATTTCTGCTGTAACAATATATTCAGGAGTATCTATTTTATCAGAATCCAAATAATAAGGATTAGATTTATCCACCACTACCGGATAATAGTCATTCATTGTTTCAAAAAATACATCAAAGAACTTCATATCCTTTTGCATGGCTCGTCCTTCATTCAAAAATACATTTTTGCTTTCTCGACGACACCCGAAAATACGAAATTTATAATTACCTAATTTAGTATTATAATTTTCATAATCACCATTCTTACGGATTCTGAAATCTACATGCTCTAACTTTAGCGGAGCATAATTATTTCTGCTTTTATGCAAAGCCAAATATGCATCTTGATGCTCTTCATCAACAATTAAAGTTTGGTATTTATAGCCGGTATCTTCTATATAAGAAAAACGCTTAACCGGTTTTTTATTCATTGGCTCGCACATACAGTCAAACATACCCAGTGTAGATTCGCTTCCATCACACATACAAGGAATCAACTCCGGACTTTCTTTACTGCATGCTCCGACAAAAGCCAACACAGCCAACAGACTAACGCCCCAAACTTTTTTCATTTACTTACTCCTGTTTTAATTTTTAGCAGGAAGGCTCCTTCTATAAGACAAAGCCTCCGCAACATGCAGTTTAAGTATTTTTATTTCATTTTGCAAGTCTGCAATCGTTCTTGCTAACCGCAAAGTTCTATGATACGCTCTTGCTGACAATTTATTTTTATCGGCAAAGCTTATCAACAAAGCTTTTGCATCATTATCAAGTACAGCAATTTCTTCCAACAATTTTCCTCTTAATTCGGCATTTGTCCTGATTTTATGTTCACCTAATTTTATCAATCTTTCTTCTTGTAACTTTCGAGCCATAGTTACTCGCTCTCTGATAACGTCAGAACTTTCACCATTTTTTACATCGGTCAATTCCCACGGAGTAACTGCCGGCACTTCAATTTGCATATCTATCCTATCCAATAACGGTCCGGATATTTTTGATAAGTATTCTTGCGCACAAATCGGCGCTCTTGAACACTCTCTGGCATGATCCCCCAAATGTCCGCATCTGCATGGATTCATTGCTGCAATCAGTTGAAATTTTGCCGGATAAGTGGTGTGAGCATTTACTCTGGAAATACTTACATAACCATTTTCCAAAGGTTGGCGTAAAGCCTCTAATGTAGATTTGTTAAACTCGGGCAACTCATCTAAAAACAATACTCCGTTATGTGCTAAAGATATTTCTCCCGGTTGAGCTTTTCTTCCTCCACCTATCAAAGCCGGAGTAGATGCATTATGATGAGGCTCTCTAAATGGACGATCAAATGAAATTTTACTATCTTTAAGTTCTCCGGCAATAGAATGAATCATACTTGTTTCCAAAGCTTCTTCAATACTCATCGGAGGTAAAATTCCCGGTAACCTAGCTGCCAACATAGATTTTCCGGCTCCAGGAGGCCCTGCCATCAGAAGATTATGTCCGCCTGCAGCTGCAATTTCCAAAGCTTTTTTTGCACTTTCTTGTCCTTTTACATCGCTCATATCTGTCTTATACAACTTATTATCAGCTTTTTTAGCTTCCGGTTTTGATAAATTAATTTTTCCATTCAAATGATTTACCAATTCAGTAACCGATGCCACTGCCAACACATTATCAACACCGGCCCAAACTGCTTCGCTACCTCCTGCTAGCGGACAAATTAGTCCTTTTTTTCTGTTTTTTGCGGCAACAGCTGCCGGCAACACGCCATTAACCGGTAAGATAGAGCCATCTAAACTCAATTCCCCCATTATCACAAAGTCTTTAATTGCTTGTACCGGAACAACTCCCATAACGGATAATACAGCCAATGCTATTGGTAAATCGAAATGAGAACCTTCTTTTAACATATCTGCCGGAGCCAGATTTATAACGATTCTTTTCGCCGGCAATAAAACTCCCATGGATTGCAATGCGGATCTGACACGCTCTTTACTTTCGGCAATTGCCTTATCCGGCAACCCCACTATAATAAAATTAGGCAATCCTGATGTTATTTGCACTTGCAAATCAACATCTAAAACATCTAAACCATTAAAAGTTACAGTACTAACTCGAGCAAGCATTACTTTCCTCCTTACCAACGAGGAGTAAGCTCAGATCCTCGCCATCTTCTTGTCGGATAAGTATCCACTTTCAAAAAATCATATCCGGCTGTTTTATATGGAATATCCCGAAATCTGACAAAACCTCGTGTTTCAAAATATTGAGCGCAATCCTCGGCAGAATATTTACTGTTAGCCGAACAATGCACCACTGTTCTGTCATAAGGGTGCTGCAAACCGATTGCCTCATTCAAACCGGCCTTTGCGGAAAATATAATTATACCGCTCAAACAAATAGCCAAACACCCTGTTTTTAACATAATTTGCATATCACATCCTTTTTAATATAGTTAATTTAGTATTTAAACGTTAAATCTTCATTAAAACCATGCAGAAAAAGCTTGCAAAATAAAGTTTTTATGTTATTAATCAGCGTGTCCCTTGCCACTGCAACAGCATTGGCTATACAAGAACCGGCTCAAACATCTGAGCCATTTGTTGAGAAATCCATAAGGAGATTATATATGACCAAATATGAAAGCGTGTTAATTGCACGTCAGGATTTGGGCACTTCACAAGTAAACAACATTGTATCAGAAATGAGCAATGTTATATCTGCACAAGGTGGTGAAGTTGTCCGTGTAGATAACTGGGGTCTTAAGAACCTTGCTTATCGTATCAAAAAAAACCGTAAAGGCCACTATGTTCTTTTGAACATCTCTGCTCCGTCTCAGGCTATTGCCGAATACGAGCGTTTACTCAGAGTTAATGAAGATATTATTCGTTACATGACTGTTAAAGTAGAAGATTTTTCCGATGCTTTAAACTCTGAGAGTTCAGAAACATCTGTTGTTGAAGAATAGGAGAACGTAAATGGCTAAACAAGTATTCTTTAGAAGAAAAAAGAATTGTCCGTTTTCTGGGGAAGACGGCTTAAAAATCGACTACAAAGATGTAAAACTTCTTTCTCGTTACATTTCAGAGAAAGGAAAAATCATTCCTAGTCGCATCACTTCAGTTTCTGCAAAAAAACAGAGAGAATTAGCTCGTGCAATCAAACGTGCACGTTATCTCGGTTTATTGCCTTATGTAGCTATGTAAGAGGAGAAAAAAAATGGAAGTTATTCTACTCGAACATATTGAAAAATTAGGTAAAATGGGTGATAAAGTTAGCGTTAAGAACGGCTATGCCCGTAACTATCTTTTACCTCAAAAGAAAGCTTTGCGTGCAACTGAAGCTAATTTGGCTGTTTATGAAAAACAAAAAGCTGAACTCGAAGCTCACAACCAACAACTCCGTGCTGATGCTGACAAATTAGCAGAATCTCTTAAAGGTTTCTCTGCTATATTAATCCGTCAGGCTGCAGAAACCGGACAATTGTATGGTTCTGTTACCATTAGAGATATTGCAGCAGCTATCAAAGAGGCTGGTTTTTCTATTGAACGTCGTCAAGTATATCTTGAAAAAACAATCAAAGACTTGGGCGTATATCAAGTAAAATTGAATCTTCACCCTGAAGTTTCACAAACTATATTGATTAACGTTGCTCGTACTGATGATGACGCTAAAAAGCAAGCAAAAGCTTTTTCTGCCGAATAGAATGTAAGCAAATCAAATAAAGGCCTTTCTCATTAGAAAGGCCTTTATTTATTCTGACTTTTCCCCCACATTTTATAAAATACTGGAAATTTTGAATAAACATTATATACTTATAACAGTTTAATCAGGAGGATTTCTACATGAAACGTTTTTTTAGCGGACTTGCTATGACCACAGCACTTTTAGCTTCTGTTCCTGCTCAAGCCCAATCAACACCGACTTCTATCTTAGAAGAAATTGGCTCAGCAATCGGTCCATCTGCCTTAGCTAATATATCAAAGGCAGAACAAGTATTTTGCTATCAGGTAGCAGACAGAACACCTGGCTATGAAGGATACACAATTGATGGCTTTGCTATCACCGGTTTTTGCGGAATTATACCGGAAGAACTCAAAAACATCATCACCACAGAACTGTTTTCCAATCAAGACAATATATTATTTGATGTTACCGAAAATTGTACCATTCGTCCGAGAATAATGCTACGCTTTGTCAGAGGTATTGACAATACTGATATTTTATTATCATCACCTTGTCACTCATTTACGATCTTTTATGCCGGAAAAATCAATACCTTTAATGCCAAACCTGCTTCTCAAGTAATTGATGGCTTGGTAAATCCGCTTTCTCAAAGTCATGTTGAGTTTTCATCTCCGGCTTTATTCAATCAACTTATGCCTGTTGGTCTCCCTCAAACTAAAGAACAACTTGAAAAGTTCAACTCACAAGGAGCTCCGCTCAGAAATTGGGAACAAACTTCATCTTCAACTGATGAACCCAAAACACAGGGATGGAATAAACTAAAAAAATCCAACTAAACCTAAAAAAGGCTGAAGAATTAGATCCTCAGCCTTTTTTATTGCTTGCATAATTCTAAAATTTAACTTTTTCTAACTCTGCAATAGAAGCATCTATTAACCGACTGTAATCCTTATCGGTCATAACTTCACTCAGCACTTTTTTTACAGTCTTAACAGTGCGTGTCACCGTAATATTTGCCACTTCTTTAATTGCCTTACTTTGAGCTGCATCTATTCTGGCTTTTGCATCACGCTCTCTTGTTTTCATTGCATTTTCCAGTTTATTTAAACTTTCTTTTCTCAGCAATAAAACTTCTCTTTCCGAACGTTGTAAAATCTCTTGAGCTTCTTGCTTAGCACGGCGATACTTTCGCTCATATTCAGCCAATAATTTCTGAGCATCTTCTTTTAAATTTGTAGCATCTTCAATCCGTTTAGCAATTAATCTTGAGCGTTTCTTCAGCATTTTTCTTGCTAATTTAGTAATTGGATATGTCAATCCGACAACAACCAACATAAAAGACATCGCTACCCAAAATTCAGCGCTCAAATAAAACGGTCCATGATGGCTGACACTTTCCAATGCAGTTGTCTCAATTGCATTGGCTACTGTATCCACAGCATTTATCACCGCATTTTGGGTTGCATTGATTATTTCATGATTAGAGCTCACATCCATAATTAATCATTCTCCTCAAAATCAACGGCATTTCTGATAACTTCGGCAGAAACCTTTGCAAATCCGAGTTTTTTCATCACTTCCGGCACCAAAATTTCTACGGCATTATTAACATTTTCCATTGCTTTTTTCTTTCCGGTTGCAATTTTTTTCTCACCTTCTTCAATCTGTCTATTCAGTTCAATAGTTAGATCTGCTTGTTTTCGTTCAATAGTCAAATTAATTTCATCTTTAGTTTTTTGCAAAGATGCTTTTGCCTCATCAGAAGCTTTTTTTAGAGCCTGATTATATTTTTCCAAAGTTTTTTCAACTTTTTGTTTTAACTTTGCAGCATCTTCCAAATCTGCATCAATTTTGGCTTTACGCAAATTTATCATTTCTGCGGTTTTTGGAATGATAAAATAGCTCATTACAAATAACATGCTAAAAAAGCTTATACATAACCAAAACAACTGCGATGGAAAAATACTAAAATCCAACTGTGGCATTCAGGCCCCCATAATCTCAATTTTTGTAACTAAGCATATAGTCGGAGGCAAGATAAAAATCTTACCCCCGCCACACAAATAAATATTAGTTTCCGGTAAGCATTACCAAAGCAAGCACCAAAGCATACAATGCCACAGCTTCAACGGCAGCAAAACCGGCCCAACCATAGAGATCCACTTCTTTTTTTACTTGAGGATTACGACCAACGGTAGCTATAATGGTTGTCCACACCTGAGATACACCCCAAGCAGCAGCCATCATAGACAAAGCACACATTCCTGCACCAATATAAGCCAACGGTTCCATATTATTTTCCTTTCCTAAATTAAGTTAATAAAGTTACACAAAATTAATGCTCATGAAGTGCATCACCCAAATATATACAACTCAACACCGTATATATAAAAGCTTGCAACAACGCAATAAATATTTCAAAACAAACAATACAACTGTTAAACAATACCGGAACAAAACCAAACAGTCCTATAACCGTTACAAATCCGGCAATAATTTTCAGCATAATATGCCCCACTGTCATATTTGCAACCAAACGCACAGTCAAACTAAAAGGTTTTGATAAAAAAGAAATCATCTCTATCGGTATAATTAACGGGGCCAAAACAAAAGGAATTCCTTTCGGTAAAAAAGTTCTCAACCAACCTATTTTTTTCTTTTTAATACCTATTAGGATATTAAAAGCAAAAGCAATCAAAGATAAACTGCCTACTGCGGTTAAATGAGAAGTAAACGTAAACGCATAAGGAAACAACCCCAATAAATTACCAAAAGCAATAAACAAAAACATTGTAAAAATAAACGGAAAAAACTTCAGTCCTTCTGTTCCTACGTTTTCTTTCAAAAGAGAATATACAAATTCATACAATACTTCCGGAACAGACTGAGCCACATTAGGCACTAAAGTCCTTTTACGCAAACACAATCCGAAAATAAAAGTAGCAACAATCACCGCCAACATCATAAACAAAGCAGAGTTTGTAAATGAAACATCTACACCACCCAATTGCAGGGGGACAATTGTTTTTACTTCAAATTGTTCCATTGGATTAGCCACGATACATTACTCCTTACGTTTGTTTTCTTCACTTTTAGCCAAACGATACACATTTAATATTCCGGCACCGCCACCCATAAACATAAATACAATCATTAACCACGGCTTCGTAGCCAACAATCCATCTAATAAGTAACCTATTGCTGCCCCCACAATTACTCCGGAAAACATTTCCACACCGATTCTAAAACCGATTTTTGATGCACGCATCAACTCCGTTTCCGGTTTATCTTTGCGTACTTTATCTTCTTTAGATCGTAATGCAACAATACGTTCCTCAAGTTTTTTTATGTCTTCAGGTATCTTTTTCATTACACAAATTTACATTATAAAATATTAAGTAGTTATTAAAAACGAATATAATTTTAATCAGAAACTTTATTTTCGTTTAATTTTTCCTCAATCAATGTCTTAAAAGCATCATAAGAATGATCATTATTTACCATCTCATAACGTCCGCCGGTAGCAATAATAAAAGCCGGAGTACCTCTGATTCCTAATTGAGTAATTCCGTTTTGTCTGTTTGACAACAATTCACGGGCTTTATTATCATCATGCAAACATTTTTCGGCTTCTTCCATAGACAAACCATACAATGACGCATATTGCATAATCACTTTATCAGAACTATCAGATAACATCCAACTACGTTGTTTTTTATACAACACATCAATAAACGGAAAATAATTATCAGCTTTTATACATTCGGCAATTAAAGCACCATTCATTGATTTTGCATCAAGTGGAAATGGTACAAAAACAATTTTCAGCAAACCTTTTTCCACAAACTTTTTTTTCAGTTTCGGCAACACCGACAAATGAAAATCAGCACAATGAGAACATCCGAAAGAAGAGTATTCATAAAGAGTTATCGGTGCTTCATTTTTACCTTCCGTATGCTCTTGCGGTAAAACAATATTATCAGGTATTTCAACATTTTTTTCTTCCACAACATCTTGCGCTGCTGCCGGAGTCATTAACACAATACTGCCATCTTCCTGCACCACAAAACCTTTGCTTGAAAGATATGCCCCACCTGCTAAAAAAAACACAATTACAGCAGCAACAAATCCGCTTAAACTACGTATAACACGCTCAAAAGTCATCTTCTTTTTTACCTTTATTATTTCCGATAATATGTCTTCCCAAACTGATCAAACGAGTTTTTAGTTCTTGATTTTCTAAACCGTAACTAATACTTTGAATATAGTTTTCTTCTTCATCGCTTACAAGTACTTTTTGAGAGTTCCCCACATCATCAATATCTTGTATAGGCATTTCATTATTTTGCACAATTTTTAAATGCGCTACTGCCTCATAACCGAAAAACATGTTTATTTTTGAAAGCATCAATTTTTCTCTGTGCTGTAACTCCAAAGCAAATGCTCCTGAAAGAACTTCCACCACTAATGTTCCGTTAGTTTTTTGCCCTTTGGTAAAAAACAAATTCTTCGGCAATGTATATTCTGCCAGATCACCGGCGATTTCCAACCAATTCGCCAACAGCTCCAATTCTGTAAAACCATACTTACCCAACAGGTTTTTAGCCAGAGGTTTCATCATTTTTGCGACAGACAGCAAATCATGCGTTCGTCGTTCTTCGGATATTAAATTTTTATTTTTTTTCATCATTGTCATAAACTAACAAACAATATCAACAAGGGCAAGCCTTTTATTGACCTTTATGATTTTTTATAATTATAATTATCACACGTTAGGAGAACTAAATATGGAATGGTACCAAATATTGCAAGCCGTATTATCGCTTGTTTTTGTAGTCGGATTACTTTTACTTTGTCTTTGGCTTTTTAAGTTTTGTGAACAAAAAAGCTTAAAACTTCAATTTTCTCGATTACAAAAAAACAATCGCCATATCCATATCATAGAAAAATACATGCTTGATACAAAAAACAAAATAGTATTGCTATGCTGTGATGATATAGATTACTTATTACTTTTATCACCGACACATACGCAAGTTTTAAGCCAAAAACCACATACGGAAAACAACAATCATGAATAAAAAATCAGTATTTATACTATTAACAGTATTTTTTAGCGTTTTTGCTTTACCGGTAATGGCGCAAAGCTTAAATATCAATTTAGCAGATGCTCCGGACGGAACAGCGACCGGACGCATTTTCAGCGTATTATTGATGATTACGGTATTATCACTGGCTCCATCTATTTTAATAATGATGACATCTTTTACCCGTATTGCAGTAGTATTTGCAATTACTCGCAGTGCCTTAGCCACCAACACTACTCCGCCTAATATGGTTCTTGTTTCTTTAGCCTTATTTCTAACCTTATTTATCATGAGTCCGACTCTTGAAAAATCTTGGGAACAAGGAATTAAACCAATGATGGATGAAAAAATAGAAGTTATGGAAGGTTTAGAAAAAGCATCAACCCCTCTAAAAGAGTTTATGGTAAATAATACCAGAGAAAAAGACTTGCTTCTTTTTAGCAATCTCAGTAAAGAAAAACCGGCAGAAACTGTTGCTCAAACACCTCTTAAAATTGCGATCCCCGCCTTCATGATTAGTGAACTGCGTCGAGCTTTTGAAATAGGTTTCCTAATATTCGTTCCATTTTTAATAATCGATATGGTAATTGCTTCAGTCCTAATGTCTATGGGTATGATGATGCTTCCGCCGAGTGTTTTGGCATTACCATTCAAAATAATTTTTTTCGTATTGGTTGACGGTTGGTATCTCTTAGCCGGAAGTCTTGTTAACAGTTTCAACTAGAATAATATCATTTTTTATGATCTACCATAAACAACAAAGCTACTGAGATTATTTTCTCGGTAGCTTAAATATTTTTAATTCAATCTGTCATTGACTGTTGGCATGATTGGAGCCACTTTTGTACTTACTCTTTTGTCAGTTCAATTGCAGTAACAAATACATCTAATGCCACAATTTTTTTGTTTTTTTCATAATAATAATTTCCATTAATGATGAAACCATAGCATAAAAAACACAAGTTTTGTTTATCGCTCAATACCTAAGTTTGCCGAAAGAGTCCTAAAAGATGTTTAGACAGTACTAACATTTACTCAAAAAGATAAATGCCATTTAAATTACCAAACTTCATCATAACCTAGCGTAGGATCATTCAGACGAAGATTGTAATCATCATTATTCTTATCAAATCCCCATCTGAAATTTATTAATTGGTCATAACCTTTGTATGATTGACCACCATCAACAATCTGATGATTCCATTCCCACTTTGGAGCCGTAGACATCGCACGTCTTTCAAAATAACAATAAACATTTGCAATAGCCGTCATTTCTTCATTATACACCGGAAACAGATTCCAAACCACTTTACCTTGTAAATCACCAAAAGATGCACCTATTTTAGTTAAATATTCTTCATAATCAGAAGCATAATATAAGAATCCCATAATTGCATGCCAACCGATGAATGCTGATTGACGTTGTCCGCCATCAGCTCCTGACCCTGAGGCTGTTGATGGAGTTCCTTTATTTCCATAAACACCACTGATGGTTGTATTTAGCCATGTATTTGTTTGGAATGTTAATGGCCAACCGCTTTTTACTACGTGACTGTGACTTCCGTTTCCGTTAGAACTGTTAAGTTCAAAAGCCGCATTCAAAGGATTCGTTCTTGGCACAAAATAATCCCTGAATTTTTTACCGATATCTCCTGCAGAAGGTTCCACACCCGGAATAAAGAATGCTTCAGACATTTTCCATCTGATAGGACTGATGGTAATTACCTTCGAATATCCGGGAGGACATTGTGGTGTAGGCACAAATCCCAACCACGGAGACGCTATACAGTTTGCATCATTATTAGCACATTCACCAGGTCCATCTACCGTAAATCCTCCTCCGACTAATGCTGTAACCGGATATTCCTCCCATTTCTTTTTATTATCTTCTTCTTTATATGTATTATCCAATACATAAATACCTTTATTAATAAAATCCGGAAGAATATCACTTAACCTTGCTCCACCTCTTGTAGTCAGCTTAATATCATGCATTACTGAAGTATACGCCGGATTCACCTGATATGCATCATAAGCTTTGGTAGCTCCGGTATCATAATCTCCTTTTCCGACATAATCTGGAAATTCAACATTTGAAATAAATCTGTCTGCACGAATATACCCCGGAGTATCAACCCTTCCTTCAGAAGTATCACCGGTGTTAAGAGTTCCCCTTGCCACATCAATAATTCCTTCTCTTGATATTCTCACCCCTGTATCACGAACAGAATTATCAGACGGAAACGCCGGAGCTAAATCGTACACAATATCATCATCATTCATAATAAAATTATCATTAAATTGGAAAGTGCTACTATTAACATATGTTGTATCTGCAGTTATGGTAACATCTCCATTTTCCAATTCCATCTGTGGAGTATTCACACCAGTTCCCTGACCTCCGATAATTGCAGCATAATTACCGCTCATTACGGAACCGCTTGCATCAATTGCTAATTTATTATCACCGGCAGCCGTATTTACTTCAAATGCCGTACCTATGTCCATACTCATTGCCCCCGTTGAAGCGGAAACCGTATTTCCGCTTATTGCAACTTCACCGGCACTATCAATTGCCACCCCCGAAGAATCCGTTTTTAATTTATTGGAAACAGCCCCGTTTATTTGCTGATAACTCAAACCACTATCATCAATTAATAATTTATTTGTTTCACTTGAACCACCGATTATTTCAACTGCTCTATTATTACCGGTCTTAGATACTTTTAAGATATCACTAACCGAAAAACTCGGTAAATTAACTTTAACATCATCAGCCGTTGCTACAAAGTTATAAGTACCATCTTCTTGTTTTCCACCACCAAGTTCAATATTCCCATATAGCTTATCAGCTATCAAATCTTGATCTATTTTAACGTTTCCGGTAAAATGTGCATTTGCATTATTCTTAACCAATAAATTCCCATCAACCGCTAACGAATATTCTTCATTTTCATCATCTGTCTCACCACTTGTACCGGAAACTAAAATTCCTTCACCTGCTATTAACTTACCGGTAGTATCAACCGTCACTTTTTCATTAATTTTAGTTGCACCTGTTATTGTTGTCGCACCTGTTATTGTTGTCGCTCCGGTTATTGTTGTTGCTCCGGTAATACTTGTCGGCACATTGATGTCAACCTTAGATGAATCTACTGTCATCTTTTCTGCAATATTTGCACTTCCGGCTTTTAATAATCCTGTAATTGTGCCTGTACCAGCCGTCAAAGCACTGGTAATATTTGCATTTTCTGCTGATATATCCTTCGTAACATCTAAACCGCCTTCTATCGTAACCTTATCAATTCCACTGGCAGCCACAATCTTATCAACGTCTTCAATAGAGTTTTCTGCCATATACAATGTTGTTTGCATTGTATTATACTCAATACCTTCTGAGTTATCTCTGAACAACACATGATCTTTATTGGCACCACCGCCACCTGATGATGTAACCGCATGTACCGATGCCGTCACCAAACTTCCGGTATTTACAGTATCACCAAAACCAAAATCAGATAAATTAGCCTTCCAACCGCCTTGAACACCCATGATATTAAAATCTGCACGTTCTTTATCAACCACACCACCGTTGGCACCAACCATGGATGCTATTTTTGCAGCTCTGATCATTGGTAATTCAGCATCAACCGGAGCCAACACCATTCCGGTAATGGCGGAGTGTTCATTATCTTCACCTTCATTAATTAATTCATTTCTTAGAGCAAACTCATATTTTCCGAATATTTTAGATTTATCGATATTAAAATTATATGGCAAATACGGAACAATATCATCGCTGTCAATAGAAGCCTCACCTACCGGTCCGGAAGCAATTTCATCATAGTTATCATATATATAATCATCTAATGCTTTTGAGAGTGTACGCATTTGAGTTGCAGCATTGATATCTTGCAATTCGGTTGTTCTTTCCGCTGCTTTTTTATACAATACCGGAGTAACCATAGTAATCAACCCGAGCATTGCCAATGCTTCTACCATCATACTGCCTTTTTGCAAACATTTTTCCGTTTTGGTTTTCATCAGTCCTCTCCTTAAACTTTAAATGTTGCTTACATAAATCATACAAATTTTATTACTGCTCAAATCACATTTAGATTTAAACGTAACATCATTAACAATCGCTTTAGGTACAAAATTAACTCTTACACCATCTCTATCCACCAACCTCACATTAGACCCTGAAGGATTGTCTTCCGTATTGGCTATACCCTCAGCATCTGCAAGAGCCATATAGCCGAATTTTTCTCCCACATTCACAATAGAACGCATAGCATTCATCAAATCCAAATTAGGTCTTTGCATTTCAGCGGATAAACTCATCCAACGTGGAGGTATCGGCCCATAAGTTATAAGCAATCTGCGATTTGTAATCAAATCACACGGATTGTTAGTGGGATTATGAGAATATGCTTCCGAAAAAGTCGGATCCATACAAAAAATCTGACTGACATAATCATTATTCATAATAAAACCGAATGGTAACTCTTTTTTTAAATCATCTTCACTAACCACACCAACTTGATATTCAACTTTTTTCTTATCAGCACTATAAGGAAATTTTTTATATTTCACATAACTTTTAGCAGCTTCATGCTGAACAATAATTTTTCCCAACACTGCTTCGGCAACAGGTTCTACCGTAATCGAACGCATATCCGGTCGTATAGCAAGCGAATAAGACGCAAGCATTGCCAAAAACGTTGCCAATATAACCCAAATATACATTTGATTAACCTCAAAATCATTTACATATATGTCAGTATAACATAAAAAAAGTTTCAAATATGTTAAACTTATATTAAATCTACTGGTAATAAGTGCAAAATTTACGTTTATTTATAAAATTAATGATATAAAATACAATCAAGTTGCCATAGCGATCTGTTTGGGGAAAAATATGATTGATCAAGAAGACGATTTAGATGGCGGAGAAGAAACTTCTTCTCCCAAGCCCATAAACCGTAAAAAAATGCTCATACTGGTTTTACCGGTAGTTATTGTTATTGGTTTATCGGTAGGCTTATATTTTGCATTAAACAAAGATTACAACAATACCCCCGGTACATATAACATTATTCAAAACGGAAAATCTGAAGACGGAACAGAAAACATAACAGTTTTCTACGATTTACCGGAGATAAACGCTCGCATAAAATCAGTAGGACCGGATAAAAAAACCGTATCATTGGCGCTAAATGTTGAACTTTCCAAAATAGAAGATGTTCAAACATTAGATATCCTATCACCCAGAATTAAAGATGCGGTATTATCTCACGTTATAGAACTTACCCCCGAAGAAATCGAAGGAGCCAACGGAATTTATTGGCTTAAAGAAGAATTGCTGTATCGTCTTAATTTGGTGGTTGCACCGGTACGTATCAGTAGTCTTAATATCAAACAAATAGAAGTTATCAACGAAAACAAAGAACCTTAAGGATAAATAAAGTGGCTGAAGAAACTTCAACATCTCCTGACAATACTCCTTCTGTTTCACCTGAAATTGAAGAAAATATTGCAGATTCAAAGATTTTAAATCAAGAAGAAATCGATATTCTTTTAGGATATGGTACGGATATCGATAACGATTCTCCGATTCAGACCAACGGCGTTAGAGCCATTCTCAATTCCGGAATGGTTTCATATGAACGTTTACCCATGCTGGAAATCGTTTTTGACCGTTTGATTCGCCTTATGGCTACTTCACTGCGTAACTTCACTCAAGATAACGTTGAAGTATCTTTAGACAGCATTGAATCCATGCGTTTTGGCGAATACATTGAATCTCTAACACTTCCGACATTGCTAAATGTTTTCAAAGCCGAAGAATGGGACAATTATGGTTTAATGTCTGTCGATAGCTCACTTATTTACTCAATGGTAGATGTATTACTTGGCGGACGCAGAGGCACCGCAGCCATGCGTATTGAAGGACGCCCATACACCACAATTGAATTAAATATCGTAAAGGAAATGATAAAGCTTATTTTAAGTGATTTATCAACAGCTTTTGACCCTATAACTTCTGTTACCTTTGCTTTTGACAGATTAGAAACTAATCCTCGTTTTGCAACCATATCTCGCCTATCTAATGCCGTAATTGTAGCTCATCTTAGAGTAGATATGGAAGATAGAGGAGGTAAAATAGATTTAATGATTCCATATGCAACCCTTGAACCGGTCAGAGAACTTCTTTTGCAAATGTTTATGGGAGAACGTTTTGGTCGGGACGCTGTTTGGGAAAATCACCTTATGTCTCAGCTTTGGGATACCGATGTAGAAATTAAAGCGATTCTCAAAGAAAAAGAAATCAAGTTAGCAGAAATATCTTCATGGGAAAAAGGCTCTTTTCTGCCTTTAGAGATCAGTCCCCAAGAAGATGTAACCATTGTTTGCGGAGATGTTCCGTTGTTTAAAGGAGCAATGGGAAGAAAAGATAAAAATATTGTTATCAAAATTGACAGAAAGGCTGAAAAAGATGGCTAATTTAGAGTTGGTTATAAATCTCATAATCATAGCATTGTTGGTTCCTACAATTTTGTATGCTTACCGCTTGAATCATAGTTTAAAAATGTTACGCCAAAACCAAAATAGTTTGGCTCAGTTGGTAAATGCACTAAATGAAGCCACATTCAAAGCCGAAAACAGTATTCCCAAAATCAAATCGGTTACCGAACATTCATCTGAAGGACTAAAAGAGGTAGTAGACAGCGCCAAAGAACTTAAAGATGACTTATTGTTCATCAACGAAAGAGCAGATACTCTTGCTGACAGACTGGAAAACGTCATCAGCACGGGAAGAACAATAAAACCCCAAACGGAAATTGTTTCTTCCACTTCGCCCCTCAAAGAAGATATTTCTCGTTCCGAAGCTGAGCTTGAATTATTAAAAGCTTTACGATCAATAAAATAAACAAAGACTAAGGTACTACAAATGTCAAACAACAAAAACAAAATACGCCTTCTTCCCATATTTATCTTTATGGCTGTACTAACTTTGTCAATAAAAGTTAACAACATTTTTGATATATACCAAAACAACTCTTCATCAAAAGTAAGTATCACAACATCTGAAGCTTTTGCTGAAGAAAAAATCGCCCAAGAAAGTGCCGAATTATCTAAATTTTTAACCGACGGGAAACCGGAAAACGCCAAAACAGCACCTAACAGTGCTTTTTCGCAATCAGAAATTTTAATTTTGCAAGAGCTTGCAGAACGCAGAGAAGCTTTAGATGTTAGAGCTCAAGCCATAGATAAACGTGCGATTCAACTCAAAGTAACCGAAGAAGAAATAAATAAAAAACTTCAACAACTTCAAGACTACGAAAACAGACTTCAAAAACTTGTAAACACTTATTCAGAACAAGAAAAAGCCAACATTGCATCTATGGTAAAACTCTATTCGGCCATGAAACCGCAAGACGCTGCTCGTATATTTAATTCATTGGATATGAACATTACCGTTGCTTTGCTTAAAGGAATGAAACCATCATCATCATCGGCAATACTTTCACAGATGGATTCTCAAAAAGCACAAGCCGTAACAGCGGAGCTTATCGGAAACAACCTTTAATCCTTGAGGATTTTTACATTGTTAAATAAAAGGCGAAATTCTAACATTTTAATATCAGCAGCAATAACTTTTATTGTTTTTGCCGGTATTGCAAATGCACAAACGCCTCTTATCATGGATTCTGAATTACATGCTCCAACCTATGATAACAAAGATAAAATTAACAATACTCCTCTCTATGCCTTAGGAACAGCACCTGAGAAAAAAGTCGCAAGTCTTAGTTTTGCATGGAATAGTCCAACCAGTTTGGCATCTTTTGAAAGAAACGGCAAAATTTGGCTTATTTTCGATGATTTGCAACAAGTTGACATTGAGAATCTGAAAACAACGGCATCTCCATTAATTAAGAATATTTTTCAATTTCCGCATCCCTTAGCGACACTTATTCAAATTATCCCTGAAGATGGTGTTAAGGTTTCGATTCGTAAAGAGGGGTTACTTTGGATTGTTGATTTATATAAGCAAGATATTCCTCCGCACGAATTTAAGGAAATGACTATTTTTACTCAATATGACAGTCTTAAACAACCATACCTGTTCATTCCCAATGAATACTCAGGCAACGTAATTTCAATCATCGACCCTGAGATCGGCGATATCATAAGTACGGCTCCATCATCACAACCGTATTTAGGTACATCGCAAACATATAATTATCCTGAATTTGATATCTTGCAAACTATACAAGGACTTGCTTTTGTAATTAATGCACCAGATATTTTACTCACCAGAAGCAATTCCGGTCTTACTCTGAGAGCTCAAGGCAGAGGATTAAATATTTCAAGTGATTTGGAATTATTAAAACGTCGTCAACTAAAAAAAGACAACTTCGGTAAAATCCAAAATTTTAATTTACAAATACCAGATACAATTCAAAAAATGTCATTCATTGACGCAGTAGAGAAATTTAAAAAAGATATTATTGCAGCACCTCTCAGTGAAAAGAATCAACTAAGAATTGAACTGGCCCGTTATTATATATCTCAAGGCTTGGGAACCAATGCTTTATTTATTCTTAATCAAATAAAAAAAGCCAAACTTCCCGAATCAAAAACAGATGACTTCCACTCATTAAGTGGAATAGCCAATTTTTTGGCCAGAAGATACCAAGATGCCGCTCAAGACTTTTCTCAAGGAAATTTACCAGAGTTTGATGAAGGAATTTTTTGGCGCACACTTTCTCAAAGCGCATATGAATACAATGAAACTAACAACGCAATTATTTTCGCCCACATTTCTTTAATCAGAGATTATCCGCAGGAGATAAAAGATCAAGTTGCTTTGGTTGCTGCTCGCAATGCGATTCGCACAGGAGATGATTTATCATCGCAAAACTTTATAGATATTTTACGTTCGGTTCCGGACAGACTCCGCAATCTTACCCCTGAAATTAATTATCTTTTTGCACAAAAATTAGAAATTCAGGGATACCCCAGAAACGCAATTAAGGAATACCGTAATATCATAAAATCACCATCAGCAAAATATTCGGCTCTTTCTCGCTACAACAATGCAATTTTGAGTCAAAAATTAAATATCATGCCAACCAAAGAAGCCATAGCAGAACTTGAAAGGCTACGTTTTGCATGGAGTGAAAAAGAATTTAAACTCAATTTATTAAATCAGTTATCTACACTATATCTAAAAGATTTTGATTATCACAATGCCTTACGCACATTAAATGAAGCCATTTCTTTCGCAGATAAGAGTGAAGACAAAGAACGTTTGACCAAACGCATGATTAAAGTTTTTGAAGAAATATTCCTAAGCAATCAAGCCGATGAAAAACTATCTCCGATTACGGCTCTTGCCCTCTATCAAGATTTTAATTGGCTATCTGACTTAAGTACCAAAAGACTATCAATAATTCAACATTTGGCAGATCGTTTGGTTGCGGTAGATTTATTACCCAGAGCACAAAATATTCTCTCATCATTATTACAAGAACCAAATTTAACCGATGAAGAACGGGCTAGAATCGGCTCTCGTATTGCTGTCATTTATTTGTTTGAAAACAGCCCTACTCATGCCATAGAAGTATTAAATCGCACTTCTGCCCCTAACCTATCTGATGCCACCACCAATCCGCGCAGAGTAATCATGGCAAGAGCTTATACCTCACTTGGCCAAACGAATAAAGCACTTGAGCTTTTGGAAAATGATTATAGCAAAACAGCCCTTTTACATAAGTTTGAAATTTATTGGAGTGGACGCCAGTGGGATAAAGCTTCAGATACCATCAAATATCTTGTAGAAGAACCGCAAAAAGGCCAAAAACTCTCTCAAGAACAAATAAATTTCATATTAGATTGGGCAACCACTCTCAAACAAGCAGGAAAAGATACGGTTTTAGTACGCTTACGCAACAAATTTCTTCCTTACTTTTCTAATACCAAATATTATAGCATTTTTAATATCTTAACCAAACAACTGGAACAAGATAAAGTTGACATAAAAGAAATAAATAATATAGTAAATGATGTACAAGCATTTACCAACTATGCCAAAATATATGGTGAAAGCTTGCAACATAGCATATCAGAATAAAAAATGTCATCAATATTTAAATTAGTTAGCAATTTTGAACCTGCCGGAGATCAACCGCAAGCAATAAAAGAACTTTGCTCTGGTATTATGAATGGTGAAAAAAATCAAGTTCTGCTAGGTGTTACCGGAAGCGGAAAAACTTATACTATGGCCAAGGTAATTGAACAGTGTTCCAGACCGGCTTTGATTATGGCTCCCAATAAAATTTTGGCCGCTCAACTTTATAGCGAAATGAAAGAATTTTTTCCTCACAATCATGTCGAATACTTTGTTTCGTTTTATGATTACTATCAACCGGAAGCTTATGTTCCCAAAACAGATACTTATATAGAAAAAGATTCTGCCCAAAACGAACAAATAGACCGTATGCGTAATGCTGCTACTCGTAATATTTTAGAAAATAGAGATGTAATAATTATTGCATCAGTATCATGTATATACGGATTAGGAGACGTTGAATCATATTCATCTATGACAATACCGCTACAAATTGGTCAAAACATTAACACAAAAGAATTATGTCGCCAATTAAGTGATCTGCAATATGAGCGAAATCAACAAAACTTTGTCCGTTCCACATTTAGAGTACAAGGTGATATTATTGATATTTTTCCGGCACATTACGAAGACAAAGCATGGAGAATTTCTTTTTTTGGAGATGAAATAGATAACATTTATGAGTTTGATAGCCTTACCGGAAAAAGAATTTCCAACTTAACAAATATTACCATTTATCCTGCCAATCACTATGTGACACCACGTCCCACAATTTCACAAGCAATTATCGGCATTAAAGAAGAACTTCAAGAACGAATTGAAGAATTTAAATCTCAAAACAAATTTATAGAAGCTCAACGTATAGAACAACGTACCAGATTTGATTTAGAAATGCTTGCAACAACCGGACATTGCAAAGGAATAGAAAATTATTCTCGCTATCTGACCGGTCGCAAAGCAGGCTCTCCTCCTCCAACATTATTTGAATATTTACCGCCTGACGCACTTATATTTATAGATGAAAGCCATGTTTCCGTACCACAAATCGGTGGCATGTTTAAAGGGGACTACAACAGGAAATCCACACTCGCACAATATGGTTTCAGATTACCGTCTTGTGTTGATAATCGTCCGCTGAAATTTGACGAATGGGATCAAATGAGAGGACAAACAATTTTTGTATCAGCAACTCCAAGTGATTGGGAACTGGAACAAACTCAAGGTTGTTTTGTAGAACAAGTTATCCGTCCGACCGGATTAACAGATCCAGTTTGCATAATCCGACCGGTAGAAAACCAAATTGATGATCTTATTAATGAATGTCGTAAAATTTCTGCCAAAGGTGAACGAGCCCTAGTCACCACATTAACAAAAAAAATGGCAGAAGACTTAACCGAATATCTTAATGATAACGGTATAAAAGTAAGATATTTGCATTCAGATATTGATACTCTTGAACGCATTGAAATTATTAGAGATTTACGTTTGGGTGTTTTTGATATTCTGGTAGGAATAAACTTGCTTAGAGAAGGATTAGACATACCAGAATGTTCCTTAGTTGCAATTTTAGATGCCGATAAAGAGGGTTTTTTGCGTTCAGAACGTTCTCTTATACAAACTATCGGCAGAGCTGCTCGCAATGCTGAAGGAAAAGTAATTTTATATGCAGACAACATTACCAAATCTCTTGAAGGAGCTCTTAACGAAACCAATCGTCGCCGCCATAAACAAATGCAATATAATATTGCCAACGGTATAACTCCTCAAACCATAAAAAAGAAAATCTCAGCATCTCTCAGTGAGATGACCAACAAAGAATCTTCAAATTCAACAGTTTCTTTACCTGTTAACCTTCAAGAAATTGAAAAAAACATAAAAGAATACCAAAAACTTATGCAAAATGCAGCCGCAGACTTAGAATTTGAAACAGCAATTACCTATCGCAACAAAATTAAAGAACTTGAAGAACTTTATCTTAAGAGTTAATAAAATCTGCCGCTTTTTGCATTTCATCATCATTCATGCGATGTGCCAAATTTTCAAATACACTAACTTTAAAATCCAATTGCATTTTATCAAACCAACTTACTGTTTTTGCAAAAGTTTTATACTGTACGGTGGCATCATCTTTTCCATGTAACAATAAAAATTTCGGTCGAGAAACAATATTTTTTTCCAAATTAGAGCTTCCTGCCACAATTCCGGCCACATCTATACAACCTGCAATTTTATTTTTTCTTATTAACGCTGTATAAATAGAAATCATCGCACCTTGAGAAAACCCCATAATAAATGTGTGCCGATCATCAATGTTCCACTTTTTTTGCTGATCATCAATAAATTCATTCATTTGCTTTGCAACATGAGCAAAATCATCTCCCAATCGATTAAATATATCCCAAATTTCTTCAATCGAAGCTTCTGGATTACGGAATCGGACTTCAGGATCTTCCTTATAAAAGCTCAACCATTGCAAGTTATCCACATCTTTTTCGCATTTATACGGAGCTCTGGGAACAACTATCACTGCATTATTCAATTTTCCGCTAAGTGATTGAACTGCATAATTAATTGCTTCAGGAGATCCGTTATAACCATGTATAAAGATAACCAACTTTTCCGGATTACCGACTTTGTAATATTTATTATCAAAAAGTGACACGACAAATTCCCATAATGTTATATAGAGATATATTATAATAACAAAAAAATATCTTATGCAAATGAAATATAACAAAATGAACAATAACCCATTGGCGATAGCCATTAGAAATGCTTATATAAAACATGTTTTGACCAAACCTTTGGTTAATGATGCAGAACATGCTTGCAAAAATACGATAGAAAACATTCTTCGTAATAAAAGAACATATCAATTTGAAAAAGCATTAAATAAATTTCTGACTAATTCAGGTTTACCTCCTGTTCCATATAGTAGCCCGGCTAACGATGAAAAAGATATTCTGACTTTCACTCTTCAACTCAGTGGCTATATCAGAGATGCTCAAAAACAACTTGCGAACTTACAACATAATTACGCTTGTGATATTGATTTGATTGATCTATATAAAGCTGCTGCAAAATATTCTGTTGAGTGCAACGGAAAAATTGCAGATAGCAAATACATATTTCATGAACATTGTGATTACAAATTTTATCAAGTAATTAATCCTACAACATTATCTCAAGCACAATTTATTGAAACAGGTTTTGAGATAGATCCTAATCGTCCTAATTTGTTTGTTTCCATGCCTTTTCACATCAAATCAGACCAAGCAGAATTACAAAAATGGAGTACCAAATACCTCAATAAAATACTAGATAATCAACAAGTTTTTGGTTCTCAAGTAGATGTATACCTTGCCCACTTTCCATTAGAACAACCTCGTGGAGAAAAATTTGCCTTAGCACTGGAAACCATACGAAATCCTCAAAATTATTTTGAAGATGCCGATATGAAGTTTGTAAAAGACAATTTGATTAAATTTTTAGGAAATAATATTCAGATAAACAACAAGAACCAAATAATTTCAAGTGATGCTTTCAGCGACGAAACATTTAAACAAACATGTAAAAATATCACCATTCTGGATTACTGCGCCGGAGGAGCTCACTCACATCGTTGGATAAATGCTTTTTCTCATTTAGCAAACCAAATTTATGATAAAGAAACCGTAAAAGATGCACTTAAAAATATTTTTGTGGTCAGCTACGCTTTCCTACCGATTCAAAAAGAAAATAAATATTCAGGTGCTCATTTTATGAGTAACTTTGCAGATGATACTATGCGTAAAGAACCTTTCATAAAAATGTTTAATCCTGTTGTATATGAGCAAAGCAAATTTCATAAAAATTGCCACACACCGGCAAAAATAAGCATTATGCCGGATAAAAGAAATTATATAATTGCATTTAATCTTCCGGAAGACTTTGCCGTATATAATGAAAAAAACGAGAAAGTCAGCTTACCTGATCTTGAAAACGGACACCATATGGGAGCAATTACTCAGCCGAACGCTAACTCTTGGCACAATTATCCATTACAACAATTTACCACTGTTTTAGAAAATGCTAGTCTTGGCAAAAGAGGGCTAAATGTCTTTGATAAAAGAAGCAGTGTTTCCAACTATCCTAATATCAATAACACATTTATAACCGTTAAATCTTCTAAAAACCATATGTAAAAAAAACCTGCTAATTTGATTAGCAGGTTTTTTATTACTAAACAACTACTTTTCAGAATTCTTTTGTTCTTTCCAAAACACTAAAACGCCTATTGGAATAGATAACGCATATAATAACGTCATAATTCCTAAAGTCATCCACGGTTGAGTAATCATAAAAGAAGCAAATAAAGCTACCACTAACATTAATGGCATCATCAAATATGTTGGAACTTTTAATTTTTTGGTTGAAAAAGTCGGTATTCTGCTAACCATCAAAAATGTAACAATCACCAACAATACTGCACAAAAAGCATTTGAGCGCAAAATATTTTCATATTCAGGAAAATTAAAAGACAACATAATCGGCATCATCACCAAAGCAGCAGCTGCCGGAGCAGGAACCCCTACAAAAAAGTGTTGCCAATAAACCGGCATAGGCTCTTCTTCTAACATCGTATTAAAACGAGCCAACCTTAAAGCCATTCCCACTGTCAACAAAAGACAAAAGAACCAACCGAATCTGGGCAAATCAAACATTGTCCATTGATAAATCATAATAGCCGGAGCAACTCCAAAACTAATACAATCACACAAAGAATCAAGTTCTGCCCCAAATTTGGTAGAACCTTTTAACATGCGAGCCACTCTTCCATCAAGCAAGTCAAAGAACGCAGCCACAAACACGCATATCACAGCCTTTGCCCAATCACCTTGAATAGAATAACGTATAGAAGTTACTCCGGCACACAAAGCAAGAAGAGTAACGATATTGGGTGCAATTTTTCTAAAAGGCAAAGCTTTCAACTTTTGTTTAGAAAGTTGAATTTTCTCATTAATTCTTTCCATTATCTGATCACTCCGTTTATAGCTTTTTTATCAGAAGTCATATTTGCTATAATACTTTCACCGGCAACCATAGTTTGTCCCAACGCTACCTGAGGCTCGACCCCTTCCGGCAAATACACATCTAATCTTGACCCGAATCTGATCATACCAAATCGCTCACCGGCCTTATATTCTTGTCCTACGGCAGCATCGCAAACGATTCGTCTGGCAACAAGCCCTGCAATCTGTACAAAACAAATATCTTTTCCGCTTTTGGTTTTCATAGCCAACAATTGACGCTCATTATCTTTACTGGCTTTATCAAGAGTCGCATTCAAAAACTTTCCCGGTACATACACGGCTTTAGTAATTTTACCATCAGCAGGAGAACGATTCACATGCACATTAAAAACGCTCATAAAAATACTGACTCGAGTAAATTCTTGTTTTCCCATCCCCAGTTCTTCCGGAGCTTTAACTTTAGCAATCATTTGTACTGTACCATCAGCGGGAGAAACAACAACATCATCAATTTCCGGTGTAACTCTTTCCGGATCACGAAAGAAATAATAGCACCAAACGGTTAGAATCACGCCTAACCACCCCAAAGGTTCCCAAATCATAGCCAATAACGCTGTTACTGCAGCAAAGATTCCGACAAACCTCCAACCTTCATTATGAATATTTGGCAAAATAAACGTACGCCAAGACAAATTAATACTTTTCATAAAAGTTTCCTTTCAAAAGCTCGATAAGAGAGGGATACACTGCCGTGACGCTGTCAACTGTCGCAATTTATACATCTTATCGATGGTTATAACAATATATAGAAAGCACATTTTACAGGTATGAGCAACCTTTTTTATTCATTATTATTCATAAAAATAAATTTTATGGTTGCAAATAAAATAAAAGCTATGTATAAGAAGAATGCTAAATGATTTTGCGCTTGTGGCGGAACTGGTAGACGCTGCAGACTTAAAATCTGTTGTCCGCAAGGACGTGCCGGTTCGATTCCGGCCTAGCGCACCAATAAAAAAGCTCACCCCTGTGGTGAGTTTTTTTGTTGGTATGATATACAGGATATCGAACCGGCACAGTGCCGGTTTGACTACAAGCGAAAGCGATACGGGGGTATCGCGGTCAGCTATGCTGATGAGCGTAGTGCAGCGAAGCTAAGCCGGCCTAGCGCACCAATAAAAGTGCCATTCCAATAATCTCACCATTTTTATTTTTTTTACTCATTAGAACGACGAACAATAATAGTTATGGTTTCTCTATGCTTCTTGCAGAAATTTATCATTGATTTATTTATAATTTAATCATATTTTCTAAGTAAAACATAATGTGTTTTTTCACTACAATAAGGTAAGTAAAATGTCTGAAGAAATATATATACTAAATGATAATGGTTGTTTTTGCGGATTAAAAAATCGACAAGAAGTACATAGCAAAGGAATATTACACTCCGCTGTTCAATGTTGGGTTATGAATACAAAAGGAGAAGTACTTATTCAAAGAAGAGCTGCAACAAAAGATAAAAGTGCCGGTAAGTGGGATGTGTCTTTTGGTGGACACTGCGTGGCAACAACCAATAATAACAATATTTTAATAGATAATGTTATTAAAGAAGGAAAAGAAGAATTAGGATTAAATATTAAAGATAGTGATATTATAAAACTAGGGGAAGTTCGTTATATTTCTCAAGAAAATAAAAACAAAGAACTTTTAGGAGTATTCCTTATAAAAGTAAAAGATAACCAAAATTTTATATTTGAAGATGGAGAGGTTTCGGAAGTTATGTGGATAAAGCCTAATATCCTATATAATAACATCTTGCAAAAAAACAAAGAATATGCCAACAGGTTGGGTGCTATAACATTATTAAATCTTTATGGAATATAGCATGCAAGTAATCTCTATGACCATCGGTAAAATTCGAAAAGAACAAATTAATGGTCAGGAAATTATTGTGAAAAAATCTTCGTTTGATGAAATAAGAAAAATTGAAGAAGCTAGAAAGATTTTTAAACATCATGTTATTAAATTAGACGGAAAGGATTTTACTTTTCATCTTCCTAAAATACATGATTATAAAGAAAACGAAATCTACATGGAGTTGTTGACTGGAGATAATTTAGAGATTAATCTAAGAACCCCTCAGAACAGAAATCATGCCGTTATAGTGACAAATCTGTTATTTCAATATTTGTATGATAATAATATATATTGGGGGGATTTTGCACCTAGAAACGTAATAATTAACACCGACAAGCAAACTATTAATCTTTGTGATTTTGAAAGAGGTATTCAAACAAATATAACAGATAAGGAATTTCTTCAAAATTATGCTTACGAAGAATATGCTGCATTTTTATTTCCTCGTGAGCGAACTTTTTCTAAAAAATTAAATGATATCTTCACTGTTGACAAGGAACATCAAATTACAATTGATGATATTCACTCAAACAGAATTAAGAGCATTATTAAAGAAATGAATATTCCTGAAAATAGTTTAACAAATCAAACATCAGCGAATATTAATAAAATGATAGTTATTGCAGAAACACCATACAATATTAATGGACAAAATATTTTTCCAATAATTGAACTTGAGAATATTAAAGATAATTCGTATGAATTGTTTGCCAAAAAAATATGTAACATCATAAAAACAAAAGGATCAGTTAATGGGTACTCTAGAAGACTATAAACCATTTGATATTAAAACAAAAATAGCTTTATTAACCAAAAATTCTGGAGAAAGATTTCTGCTTCTAAAAAATGGGAAATATAGCTTCCCAATAGGTCCAATGGGATATGTGCCTAAATCAGGATTATGTTTTTATGATATATTAAAACCCATAGTTAAGAATAAAGATATACTAGATTTGGGTTGTGGTGAAATGGGAATAATATCTCTTATTTCCATTATAGAAGGAGCTAAAAATGTAAAAGCGGTTGATATAGATGATAAATGTATCTATTGGCTAAATCATATAAAGAATAAATATAATTTCCAAAATTTAACCGTTTTAAAATCAGATATATTCCAAAATATTAATCAAAAGTTTGATATTATCGTATCAAACCCTCCAATTATGCCGATGAAAGAAGTAGACAGTAATGCAGTTCATGATTCTGGTGGAGCGGATGGACGTTTATTCTTATATAAAATTATGCAAGAAGCTATACCATTCCTTAAAGATAATGGACAGTTATATTTATCTGCTTTTTCCTTTTTGGGCACCAATATATCTACCGGAAATCAACCATCATTAAAACAATGTGCCTTAGATTTAGGGTATTCCTCATTTGAAATTGTTGCCAATAAAATCAAAATACTATCTGAAACATCTGTCACATACAAGCAGCTTCCGTATATTAAAACAATTTATCCAAATATGACTACACTAAATAGTAAGGGAAAACCTGCAATAGAATTTCAAATTTTGCGTTTATGCAAATAAGTTATTCATAACTTAATCATGCACATTTTAATCAAAAACAGGGATGTTTAAAACAATATACACGTTTAAATCAATGGTTGCAAATGAAATACACCTTTTGATTGCAATCGTAAACTCCATTTCAGATTTTGAAACGTTTAATTTTCTTACGATTTTCATTCAAAAACCCGTTCAAACAACCAATATTTTTGAAATTATCATATCCTTTATGGTTTGTAACAGTCTCAATCAACACCTTCATATCAAATCCTTTTGCTATATAAAGGTATTTATTTTAAAGCTCTACGACACATTTTGACGCATGTCAACATTACACTAAATTTGTAAATGAAAACAAGAGGTGTAATATGACAAACAATTTTGAAGAAAAGAAAAGTTTTTTATATATTGCAAATGGTTTAAGCTATAAAAAATATGTAAAAAGGAACATAGAAAATATAGCTAGATGGATTATTGATGATGGGCAAAAAATCTGTGAACATCAGCTTTTAAATACTAAAAAAGAATATAATGCTGATGACTTTGTAAAATTTTTCAGTAAAAACTATACTGCAGGCTTTAATTCCATCTTTGAATATGCTTCTAAACTTCGCAAAAAATATAGAATATCTTCACAAAGTAAACCAAGCAGTTTTGAGAAAAACTTACATTATTTACAAAAATTATTCAATTTGAGTAATGATGAAATAGAATTTTTGGGATTTATAATAAGAACTACATGCAATGAGTATTGGTCGGATATTTTATCTGACTTACAAAGAAGATGTTCAAATTTAAAATTTGAAGAACAAGCTATGTTTGCAGGAATAAAACCTCATAAAGTTCATGCTATATGTAATAAAAACTCTTCTTTAGTAAATTTTGGATTAATTGAAATCGATTATGATGGAAAAGCAGAAGCCTCATCTCTCAGTAAAAATATATATTATCAAAAATTTCATAGTGTTGAAGATTTAAGAAGCTATATTTTAGGAAAACCAATCAAAGCGAATTTGCAATGGTCGGATTTCAAACATATTGAAAATGTTGAAAATGTGAAAAAAATTCTACAAAAAAGTTTAAATAACAACGAAAAAGGCATAAACATACTTCTTTATGGGGAACCTGGAACAGGTAAAACTGAATTTGCTAAAGCACTGGTAAACCATATCGGTGGACATTTATATTCCATCGGAGAAGATACTAATAGTGATTTAGTTACAGATGATGAACATAGCCGCTTTAGGCAGCTTATCAGAGCAAATACCCTATTAGATAAAAGTAAAGAATCCTGCATACTTGTAGATGAAGCTGATGATATTCTAACAGATTGTCATAGCTCACATTATTGGTATTCCAGAAAGGATAACGAAGTAACTAAGATAAAAGTTAACCGAACATTAGAAAACAATACAACCCCGACCATCTGGATTTCAAATAATATACATAGTATGGACAAAGCATATCTACGCAGATTTACTTATGCTATAAACTTTACTCGTCCGAACAAACCGGTATTGGAAGAAATGTGGCAGAAGAGCTTAAAAGCAAACAAGCTTCCGTGTGATGAAAGAACAGTAAAAGAATTTGCAACCAAATACTCTTTATCCCCTTCTTTTATTACAACGGCAACTAAATCTGCCAAACTGATAAAAGGTGGAATAAAAGAAGTTGAGCAAACCTTAGATGCCTTGCAAGAAGCCTATAACAACGGTAAAAAACCTAAAAATGACATTGTTGTACCTAAAACACAATTCAATCCAAAATTACTCAATACCGACACAGATTTAAACAATCTGGCAAAACAAATTACAAATTTAGGCAAGCTAAATTTTTCGCTTTGTTTATATGGAGTATCCGGTACCGGTAAATCAGCATTTGCTCAATATTTGGGTGAACAAATGGGAATACCTGTTATAAAAAAGAGATGTTCTGACCTATTATCAATGTGGATAGGAGAAGCTGAAAAAAATATTGCTGCCGCCTTTGAAGAAGCTAAACAAAAAGGAGCTCTTTTAATCTTTGACGAAGCTGACAGTTTCTTACAAGACAGAAGCGGGGCTCAACGAAGCTGGGAAGTTACACAAGTAAACGAAATGCTTACTCAAATGGAAAAAGCAACTCATCCATTTGTTTGCACGACAAACCTAATGGATAAACTGGATAAAGCATCTTTGCGTCGTTTTACCTTCAAAGTAAAATATGATTATATGACCGAAGAACAACGCAATCTTTGTTTTGAACACTTTTTTAATATTAAAGATGTTGATTTAAGCCATTTACCTTCATTAACTCCCGGAGATTTCGTAGTTGTAAAAGATAAAGCTGAAATTTTAGGTTTTATGGATAATAAAGAAGAACTATTGAAAATGTTAGAAATGGAACAACAAAATAAAGCTCCGGTAAGCAAAAAAATCGGTTTTATTTAACAAATCTTTACCACTCATATGACAATATTTGACATATACAGATTGGAGAACAAAGTTATGGCATATGAAAAAACTTATGATTTGTTAGATTTAGCTGTTTGGATGCAATCAACTCGTGAAGGGGTATCATTAAACGAAATTGCCAACAAATTTAATGTTTCTCGCCGAACTGCAGAACGCATGCGAGACATGATAATCACTCGTTTTCCGCAAACCGAAGAAATTTTATGCGAAAACAATATAAAACGTTGGTTTATTCCACAGGGAACCTTAAAAGATTTTATTCAATTTTCTGCCGAAGAGCTGTCTGTTTTGGAAACAGCAAGCACTTTGTTGGAAAATAAACAATTGCAAAGCAAAAAAGAAATTTTTGAAAATATTATTAACAAAATCAAAGCCAGCATAAAATCTGATGTATACAGAAAGATTGAGCCTGATGCCGAAGCTCTTTTGGAAGCCGAAGGATTTATTTGTCGTCCGGGGCCAAAACTAAGGATTGATAATCAAATTATATCATTTATCAGACAAGCTATTTTAGAATGTCATCAAATAAAAATTACATATTTTAATAAAAAAACATCTAAAACAAGCACTAACATTTTAGACCCTTATGGTTTTTTATATGGCGAACGAAATCATTATTTGGTAGCGCATCATAGCGACGGATATTTCGGAGATGACGTTCATAATTTTATTTTGAGTAATATCAAAACAGTAGAAATTTTAGATATTCCGTTTGTACCGGTTAAAGGATTTGATTTGAAAAAATACGCCGAATTATCTTTCGGAGCATATCATGAAGAGCCATTTGATGTTGAATGGCTGTTTGATAAAGAAGTAGCCGAAGAAGCCGCTAAATATATCTTCCACCCGACACAAACTATGACAAACAATTCCGATGGAACCTTGACAGTTAAGTTTAGAGCCGGTGGCAAAAGAGAAATGGATTGGCACCTCTACACTTGGGGCGAACATGTAAAAGTAATTAAACCAACTGATTGGGTAAAGTAAAATGAGTAATATAAAAGAAATAATCGAAGCAAGTCTTTTAGAAATTAAAGATAAGTTTAAGGATATAGACTTAGAAATAGGCTTGCAAATAGAGCTTATTATTAAACTTCGGAAAAAACTTGAAAAAGATGGATATAAAATAATTCCTGAAAAAAGCCTTGCAAAAAAAGATATAAAAAGGGAAATTGATATTGCTATTGAGAAAGAAAGCACAAAGGAAAAATATGCTATTGAATTAAAAATGCCTCCCAATAAGGCTATGCCAAAAAGAATGAGCCAAGCTATCGTTGACATAAAGTTTTTAGAAAAATTGGTAGAAGCACATGGATTTAACGGTGGTTTCTTTATAATGCTTACAAACAATCATTGTTTTTGGGAAGGTAACGAAACAGATGGAATTTATAAGTATTTTAGAAAAAAAGAAGCACTTAGTGGACATATAAATTTTCCAACATTTTTTAATGAAATAAAAGAAGAGTGCCACATAACTGGAAGCTATCAACTTTCTTGGGAAAAAGTTTCAGAAGATAGTGAATACAGATACTTATTTGTTGAAGTGTAATTTATATTAGAGGTGTGAAAATGAACTTAGACCGAACTATTGAAAATCTTGAATTTCCATCAAAAACAAAATTGGAAGAATTTTGGAATAAACGTTATAGTGCTAATTTTCATATAGGTGTTTTAGGACGACTTAACAAAAAAGAATATGAAAAAATTCAAAAAAATGTTGATAATTGGTATAAATTACAAGATGAAATTTTGCATGATTTATTTAATAAAAAAATGTCTGATTGGAGTATAAAAACAACATTTTTACGAGTTAAATTGCTTAATGAATTTTATAGTACAAATATACCAGATATTTGTATATATAATGTTGCCGAATGTATATCAAAAGCAAATAAAGATAAAGAAATAAATTTACGACAATTAATATTAAAACCTGAAAATAATGGAGATAAGAAAAACGCAATAGATTTTATAACCGCTATCTTGAAATATAAAGTTTTTGATGGTTATAAATCTACATTGAGCAAAGATATTTATTCTTTTGCTACAAAATTTTGCCACTTTTGTAATCCCAAAGAATATTCAATATATGACCAATATGTCGAAAAACTTTTAAAAGACTACATTACAGAAAAAAATTTTTCTTGTGAATGCATACAATCAAGTCAAAATTTTAAGAAAACAGAACTAAGCACTTTAATGAAAGACTATAAAAATTTCATTGAGTTAATAGATTGTTTTATTGCTTTTTGCGAACTTCCAAAGACATATAAAGATAAAAGAGCTAAAGTAGATAATTTTCTTTGGTTGGGAGGGATGATGAAATATAAAAAAGGAAGCAATTATAAAGAAGAAAGAGAAAAACGCCTCAAAAAATAATTAAAAAAGGTTGATATTCTCTGATATCAACCCTTTTTCGTTTTAAGCTTAATGCTTTCTTTTTATTTGGAATTATTCTGTGTCTATACAAAGCATTATTATGCAATTCATCAACCATTATTATGCTTTTAATAAATCTAATTCCTTCATTTACAAAATCACCTCACGGTGCTCTACAAAAGAGTTAATGTCAATGCTTAATATTAGAGTAGTTTCGCTGCAAATTGGCATACACTATCGGAAAAACTAAGATACATCATATACAACTATTCTTCCAAAACCATTTTTGATATTAAGTCTTTACAATAATCTATTACTGTCCTAACTTTTGGTGTATCTTTCACAGATCGGTGAGCTGACAAATATACCGTAAATACCGTATCACAAGGAATATTATCCAAACACACTGCCCCTTCTTCTTTAAATATCAGTGGTGCCACACAAATTCCGGCACCATATTGAACCATATACAATAATATTGAACTTAAATCAGTCATTGTAACAATTTTTTTACAATCATCCAACGCATCTCCATATTTGTCACTATAACTTTCCCAATTTTTCTTACACACAATTCGATGATTTTTAATCAAATCATCAAAATCTTTAGGGTATCCATATTTAGCCAAATATCTCGCAGACACAAAATACCCGCATTTCAATTCTTTTTTAAATATCGGCACCATATCGCCTGTTTCAAACGGAGCATAAGATATTGTAATATCATACATTGCATCATCGCTTTTAGGCTTTTCTTTAATTTGCAACAACTCCAACCGCAACAAAGGAAATTTCTCTATAAAATCCATAATATTTTCGGGAAAAAAGTATGTGCTAATACCTGTTGCCAACCCAATAGTAACTGTACCACTAACATCTTTCTTTGCATTTTTTTCATAACAAATTTTTTCCCAAATTGTATCTAAAGATTTCATTGCTTCAAGAACACGCATACCTTCAGGAGTTAAAGAACAAGCCGTTTTACTTTCTTTAACCAACTTAACATTTAAATTTGCTTCTAATTGGCTTATATGTTTTCCGACAGTATCAACAGATGAGTTCATTGCTTCTGCTGCTTTTTTCTTCCCCCCACACACATAAACTGCTCTTAAAGCAAAAATCCCTTCCAAATTTTTTATATCATTATAATTCATCGTTCCAAACTTTCTGATTAGGCTTTATCAAGCATTGATTTCAGGTACTCTGTCAAAACCTTTACTCTTTGCGTATCTTTAGATTCTTTATGCGTCAACAAATACACTGTTCCTGAAGCATCTGTTTTAATATTATCCAAACATACAAAACCTTTTTTTACAAAAGACAAAGGCATGATACCTATACCAACATTATTTTCTATTGCTTCATTAGTAGCGAATGAACTGTCACTAAGATATACTTTATGAGTAGCTTCTGCCATATCTTTCTCAATACCTTTTATCCAACTAAACTCTTTTCGCAAAAATATCATTCTATGTTTTTGCAACATTTCTTCTTTTGATTTAGGATATCCGTATTTTTTAAGATACTGAGCAGAAGCAAAATATCCGCCAACTGTTTTTTTACTGTATATCAACTCCCAATCATCACTATTTGGTAGATTATATGATACTATCAAGTCATAATTTGAGCTTTTTACTTCCGAAAGAGAATTCACGACTGTTGATACCAATGATAATTCTTTATTTTTTTTCAAACAATTCCAAAACTCTTTATTTATAACATTTGCACGGGCATTTCTATCCCATAAAATTTTAACCTCACCCTTAACCTCATTTTTTTCAGAGAGCATTATATACATATGGTTAAGTTCTTTATGTAACAAACGAGACCAATCAGCCATACGCTCACCTCTAACGGTCAAAACACTACCGCCACCGGTTGAGTTCAATAACTTACCGCCACATTCATATTCCAAAGTATCAATATACTTAGAAATTGTATCAACAGATATGTCTAATTCTTTGGCTGCTTTGCGTTTTCCGTCCATTTGGCTTACGGCATGCAAAATCATTATTGCCTTAAAGTCTGCTAATGCCTTTTTATCTAACATTGTTTCGCCCTTCACTGCTTTCAGAAACAAACCTAATCGAAAGTATAACAACCTTTACTGTAATCGCAACAAAAAAATCAACATCAAGTATCGAAATAATCTGTTGCAAAGCAATAAACATTATAATATAAGTCTTTTCAAAAGGAAAAAGATATGAAAGTTGATATTTTTGATTTTGAACTCCCCAAAGAACGGATTGCCAATCAACCGGTATTTCCCAGAGATTCGTCTCGTCTATTAGACCTTAGTATCCCAAACAAAATAACAGATCGTCACTTTTATGATTTACCGGATCTTTTATCCGCAGGAGATGTTTTAGTTTTCAATGACACCAAAGTAATTCCTGCCAGATTATATGGTTCTCATGGAGAAGCGTTGGTTGAGTTAACACTATATCACCCTATCGACGGCATACAATGGATGGCTTTTATCAAAAACTCTAAACGCCTTAAAAACAATGATATAATTACATTTTATACAGATAATATCTGTACAGAACACTCAACCTTCTCAGCTACTGTAATAGAGAAAAAAGGAGAAGACGGCGTCTTGATTTCATTCAATTGTTTGCCGGAAGAACTGGCATCTAACTTACAGATTTACGGTTTCATGCCACTTCCGCCCTATATTAAAAGAGATCGTCCGTCAGCGGATTCTGTATGGTACAAATTTAATGATAAAGAAAATTACCAAACCATATATGCCAAACACGAAGGAGCGGTTGCAGCTCCTACTGCCGGTCTCCATTTTACTGATAATATTTTACAAAAAATAAAAGACAAAGGTATTAAACAAGTTTATGTAACATTACACGTTGGTGCCGGAACATTTTTACCCGTTAAAACCGAAGATACCGATAATCATAAAATGCATGCAGAGTATGGATATATTAGTGATAAAACAGCTTCAACTATCAATGAAGCCAAAAAGAACGGTAATCGAATTATTGCCGTAGGAACTACATCTTTGCGACTTTTGGAAAGTGCTACCGATAACAATGGAATAATACACCCGTTTTCCGGAGAAACATCTATTTTCATCACTCCCGGATACAAATTCAAAGCAATCGATTATATTATTACCAATTTTCACCTTCCGAAATCGACTCTCTTTATGTTGATATGCGCAATTGCGGGCACTCAAAACATGCAACATGCTTATGCTCATGCCATAAAAAATGAGTACAGATTTTATTCATACGGCGATAGCTCGATTATCAAATGTGTAAATAAAATTTAACTATTAGCTGTTATCATTAACGGAAGAATAAGTTTTCACTTCCGAAAGATGATTATGTTTAAACTAAATCAAATAGAGCAAATTTCCGATAAGATTCGCAATATGTTTATACCTTGCGCTATTTTTGCAATATCGCTTCTAAGTTTTTATACATATCAACCATTTTCTGACAATATCTGTAAAAATTTACACTTTGCTGTTTATTTTATAAGCTTTGCAGGTTTCATTGCTTTGTTATATTTCAACAGAGGGCGAACTATTTTTTTATTTTTAATTATCATTATGAGTTATACGCTGATTAATTTCCTTAAACACATATATGCTGACACCTACCTGTCATCACCGTTTTATATCAGTTTAAGCACCCTTCTTCCGATTAATCTTATTTTATTCTATTTTATCAACCCTAGAAATTTACTCTCCAAATCAAACACATGGTTATTACTTGGAATTTTTATACAATTTAGTCTTGCCGAGATTCTTGCACGCCACCAAATCGGAATAGGAATAAATTTATCATATTTACCACACACACTGAACTTATTATCATCACTGGCATTTTTGATAATAATTTTTCTCACGTTTTACAACTCGATTCACAGTGGTAGTATAACTGATTATCACTTATTTTTTGTAAGCTTAAGTCAAGCATTAACATTTTACTATTCAAACACTGCATCAGGTTTATGTATCTTCACCACCTGTTCTTTATTGTGCCTTATATCTGCTTTTATTCAAAACATTTATTTTGAAACCTATAAAGATCCTTTAACCGGACTTGACAGCAGAAACTCATATATCCTTCACTCTAAAAATTTCCCCATAAAATATTGTATCGGCATTATTAGTATTGATGATTATGATAAACTTGGAAAAAATTTTGGACGACGTATTCGTAACATTTTAACCAAACTCATTTCTCGCCAAATATCTGAACTGCAAAAAAGTGAAAATATATACCGTTACAATCCTGATGAATTTATAATTATATTTAACAACCTCAACAAAAAGGAAAGCTTTGAACAATTGGAAAACATACGCAGATCCATTGCATCTTCCGAATTTCAGTACAGTTCAAAAAGAAAAAATCTTAAATTAACTATATCTGCATGTGTTGCTGAGAAAAAACGTAGTGATGCTTCTTCTTTTGAAGTCTTACAAAGAGCAGACAAGGCACTTCAAAAAACTCGCATGTTCAGTCACAACGTTACTTCTCAGGCGTAGAATAAAATATTTTACTGAACAGAATCAGTAAACCTGTAATTATCAATGGTAATGATAACATTTGTCCCATTGTTATTCCCCCAAAAAAATATCCCAATTGAGCATCAGGCTCTCTGTACTGCTCTAATAAAATTCTAAATATTCCATACATCATAACAAACAAAGAAGATACTATTCCGTGCTTTTTTCTTACACTAGGTATTTTCCATAAAATGTTCAAGATAATAAACATCAACACCCCTTCCATGATTCCTTCATATATTTGTGACGGGTGTCGAGGTAAATATCCTCCGCTGGGAAATCTGACTGCCCATGAAACATTAGTTACTCTTCCCCACAATTCATCATTTATGAAATTAGCAACTCTTCCCAAGAATATCCCTATCGGTGCATACAAAACCACCAAATCCGTAAGAGCCAAAAAGTTATATTTAATTTTTTTGGAAAACAACCATATTGCAACAACAACCCCGACAACACCTCCATGGAAAGACATTCCTCCTTTCCACAACTCCAAAATACGCCACGGCCTTACCCACATTTCTGCACCGCCATAAAACATCGCATACCCCAATCTTCCGCCGATAATAATCCCCAGTGTCAGATAAAATATAAGATCCTCAACTTGCGCTTTAGATATTACTAAATTATTCAATCTTACATTTCGATTAATTAACCACCAGCCGACAACAATACCTATCAAATATGCCATAGAATACCATCTGACGGCTACCGGTCCGATACTAAACATTATTGGCGAAATTTCCGGATAAGCAAAACCGATCATAATATAACCTTTCTTCAGCGAATTGAACTTGGTTAAAGAATAATTAATTCATAAAATTATATCCACATCTAAAAAATTTTTTTATTTCACCATTTTCATAACCTTTTGTTATTAGGATATTTTAGCAATTAAAACTTATCCACACCTGTGAATTAAGTGGACAACTCCGACTCGGCTATTGTATTTCCCGACTCGCCATTGCAAGTTATATACATATTTTATTTTACATACACGGGAGCAAGCCTTAATGGAACCGGCCAAAAACATATTGTCAGAATACAACCCCATAGATATGGTAGAAAACATTTTTGCTGCACGTTCTTTCGAATTTGAACGCAAAAATCCCAATGAAGTCGTAGTTGAAATTCAAGGTAAATGGAACAACATGCTCTTGTTTTTCGCTTGGGAAAGCAGTATGAATTGCATGCATATTTCTTGCTTTATGGAGATAGAAAATAAACTTGAAGATCGAAGCAAAATATTTGAACTTTTAGCATTGATTAATGAAGAACTTTGGGTTGGACATTTTTCATATTGGAGCGAACAAAATACTCCTGTTTTCAAGCATTCATTATTCTTAAACAACCAAGATGAACTTTTTGAACACAAAATCGCCCAAATGATAGATATTGCCATTAAAGAATGTGAACGCATGTATCCTGTTTTCAAAGTTGTTCTGACCAAAGGATTGGATCCCAAACAAGCTTTATACCCCATGCTTTTACAAACTATCGGACAAGCTTAAAAAAAAGGTATTTCTTTTTGCTGAAGAAACACCTTTTTTTTGTTTTGCCAAAACAAAAATTTTATTTTCGCAATTGTTTTCTGTTCATTGCAGCTTTTTGATACCCTTTCTGCAATTTCATTTTCTTTCTGGTTCCAACCATTTTCCGTTTAACTGTTTTTGTCGGAACATCAATTTTTTCATAAGCAACAATTTGCATTGCATGAAAAAACATTGCAATTTTATAAAGAAAAAGTCTCATAATAATTAAATTTAATTATTTTTAAGTTGTAACTAACGTAAAATTAACATAATCCCCCAAATTTTTTTTTACAAGCTTTTATTTTTTATTTTTTTCCATTTTTTTACATTTTTATTGTGCTGATTTAAAGATTTGGCAAAATTATGTCCTCCGTTTCCGCTTGCCACAAAATAAAGATAATCTGTCATTTCCGGTTGAGCCGCAGCTTGCAAAGACGCTTTTCCGGGATTACATATCGGAGTCGGTGGTAGTCCATAATTAATATAAGTATTATAAGGGCTTTTAATCTGCAAATCCTTTCTGGTAAGCGTCCTTTCCAACTCAAACTTTCCGTTTGTAATTGCGTAAATAACCGTAGGATCTGTTTGCAATCTCATTCCCCTTCGCAAACGATTAGCAAAAACTGAAGCCACCAAACTTCTTTCTTCCGGCATTCCTGTCTCTTTTTCAATTATAGAAGCCAAAATCAACAATTCTTCAACATTCTTCACCGGTGACTTGATATCATTATTATCCCAAACATTCTTCAAAGCTTTTTTCATTGCATGTTGCATATCTTTTATCAGTTTTTCTCGGCTATCTCCCCGCATAAAAGTATATGTTTCCGGCAACAAACTTCCTTCGGTGGGAATTTCAGAAATTTCCCCTTCTAGAAACTCATTATTATTAATAATCTCCACCATCTGAAGAGAAGTTAAACCTTCAGGAAAAGTAATTTGTCGGTACATAACTTCTCCACGTTTCATTTTATCTAAAACATCAATCATTGAAATTTTAGCCTGAAAAGCATATTCTCCGGCCTTAAGTTTTCTATCAAGCTTTTGCAATCTTGCTGCAATTTTAAATAAATTCGGATAATTTATTACCCTTGCTTTATACAATTCGTTTGCCACTTGCGCAGAAGAAGAACCTTTTTTCACCACAATAACGGTATCTTCACTTAATGTACCATCTGCGTAAATTATCTGTTTTCCAAGAGCGATTACCCCTAAAATTAAAATAAATAACAGTAATAATATTTTTTTAAACATCAGAATTCCTTCTAAACATAAACCCTCGAACATAAATGCTCGAGGGCATGTGCAAAATCAAGATTTATTCAAACCTTTTCATAATTATAGATGAATTTGTTCCGCCAAATCCAAATGAGTTAGACATAACAGCTTTAATTTCACGCTTTTTTGCCTTCAACGGAACCAAATCAAAATCGGCCAATTCGTCAGCAGGATCTTCCAAATTCAATGTAGGAGGGCAAACTTGATCACGCAATGCTAAAACCGAATAAACAGCTTCTACTGCACCGGCAGCACCCAATAAGTGACCTATTGCAGATTTGGTTGAAGACATTGAAACATTTTTAATTCCTTCATCACCAAACAAACGTTTAACTGCCATAGCTTCACCCACATCACCGGCCGGAGTAGATGTTCCGTGAGCATTGATATAACCGATATCTGAAAGCTCAACACCTTTTTCCGCAGCATGATCAACCGCCATTTTCATTGCTCTATATGCTCCATCACCGGAAGGTGCTGTAATATGATATGCATCACCACTCATACCATAACCGACAACTTCTGCATATATTTTAGCACCACGAGCCTTTGCATGTTCCAATTCTTCCAAAACAACCGCACCGGCTCCCTCTCCCATCACAAAACCGCTACGTCCCTTATCCCATGGACGAGAAGCTTTTTCCGGACAATCATTAAAATCAGAAGTAATAGCCTTCATTCTGGCAAAACCGGAAAGTCCTAAAACATTCACAGCAGATTCGGCACCACCTGCCAACATAAGATCAGCATCTCCTCTTGCTATCATAGCTGCAGCATCACCAATAGCATGTGTACCGGTTGAACAAGCAGTAACGCAAGCATGGTTTGGACCTTTAAGCCCGTATTTAATTGATAAATTACCTGAAATGAGATTAATTAAAACAGAAGGAATAAAGAACGGAGAAATTCTCTTCATACCATTTTCATTAAATGAAATAGAATTATCATATATAACTTGCAATCCACCGATTCCTGATCCCATCATAATACCGGCACGATATTTTTCTTCTTCGGAAACATTTTCCGGATTCCAACCGGCATCATCAAGAGCATCAGAACCAGCAGCCATACCGTAAAGAATAAATCTGTCATTTTTTTTCTGATCTTTAGGAGCCATTACCGTATCAGGATTAAATTCACCTTCACCATCACCCCAAGGCACTTGTCCGGCAATAGTAACCGGAATATCTTTCAGATCCACCCCCTGTATGGTACGTATACCGGATTTTCCTTCCAAAATTTTTTTCCAGTTATATTCAACACCGCGTCCCAATGGTGACAATATTCCCAAACCGGTAATAACAACTCTTCTCATCTGTATATTTCCTTTAGTTTTTTTACTCTACATAACAATGAAACTCGCCTAAAGAAATGAGCGAGTTTCACAATTTTCACAAAGTCTTACAGACTTACGCATTCTTAGAAAGATAGTCAATAGCATCTTTCACAGTAAGAATTTTTTCAGCAGCTTCATCTGGAATTTCACAACCAAATTCTTCTTCAAAAGCCATAACCAATTCTACTGTATCCAAGCTATCTGCGCCCAAATCATCAATAAAGCTGGCGTTCTCTGTTACTTTAGATTCTTCAACGCCAAGATGCTCGGCAACGATTTTCTTAACGCGGTTTGCTGTATCAGTCATATGATAAAACCTCAATAAAATTAAAACAAATTAATCGGACAACCCTGCCCGTGATTGATTTGTTAGCACATTTTTATATTATTTGACAAGCATTATTTTAAAAAAACGCACAATTCATCTAAATATAACTTGCTAAAAATTGCAAAAAACCTATACTTTAAGAGCAATAAAAAGGTGGATAAAAATGTCTGAAATTATCGAAGTTAATCAACTATCAAAAAAATTTAAGATCAAAAAAAATACATCATCAATAAAAAATATATTCAAATCTGAATATAAAACCATTACCGCTGTCGATAAAATATCTTTCAACATCAAAAAAGGTGAAAGAGTAGCCTTTATTGGTCCCAATGGTGCCGGCAAATCCACCACCATAAAAATGCTATCTTCAATTTTACACCCAACTTCCGGATCAGCATTTGTTAAAGGTCTTGTCCCATGGGATAACCGGCAAAAATTAGCCTACCAAATCGGCACGGTTTTCGGTCAACGTTCACAACTTTGGTACAATTTACCAATTCAAGATAGTTTCGCTTTAATGAGTAAAATATACAATCTTGATGAAATTCCTTTCAAACGCCGTTTAGCAAAATTAGTCAAATTATTTGAAATCAGAGATCTTTTAACCCACCCCACTCGTTCTCTGTCTTTAGGACAAAGAATGCGTTGTGAAATTGTCGCATC
>SUUR01000003.1 GCA_015062435.1 Alphaproteobacteria bacterium
AAAAGTGTGATGCATTTTGTGTGTTTATTGTGATGCATTAACCATAAAAACAATGTGCTTAAAATATAAAATTAAAGGAAAACAATGGGTTCACACAAAAATGGTGCAGACCCCGTTACCTGCTCCAACAAACCCCTGTAATTATGCAGGGTTTTGTTGTATATGGCAGATTTAGTTTTGTTTCAACACTAAACAGTAAATTTATTCCCAATGAAAGAAAAATGTTGACATATTTTAATATCGCAATATATTAGGCTCACTTAAATACATTTAATATTATAATTATGAATGAAAAAATAAAAAAAGAGCTAGCTTTACTTAAAAATGGTAAGGTTGAGCAAGTTGCTGTACATCTTCACAGTAACAAATTGTTTGATCAAAATGTAAAAACAATGATTCAAACAATGTATTCAGAACTAACCGAAGATATCTTCGAGTTTAGAACATGCAAAAAGGAGTATATCATAATACTCTTTTATATGCACAAATATGGTTTTCCAAAAGAAGTTATTGAGGAGATTATCAAGTCTGCCAAAACCAAAGATTGCTACAAATCATTGGTATGCAAACCAAAATTCCTTCTTGACTTCTTCTATGCTTATGAAAATGCCAGAGGATTTGATCCGGAAATAAAAGAAAAAGTTCTTCAACTTCAGAAAGATGGAATCATTCCTGAAATTCCAGAAATGTCTGATGAAGATAAAAGAGATTTCCAAAAAGGAATCAGAAAAATTTGGCGAGATGTTGTACGTATGATAGGCATCTCTATGTTTGAGTAAGTTAGCCACTTGCAAGAAACTCATTATTCCGAAATAGCGGAAAATGAGTTTTTTTATTTTAAAAGCACGAATGGCATAAAAATTGCATAAATAAATTTAAGTTAAAATATTTAAATGAGGTATATCATGGCTCTTAGTTCATTTTTAGCATCTTCATCAGGATTAGAAGCCCAGAGTCACGCACTCGGTCAAGTTTCCACCAATATAGCTAATATGCGTACAATTGGTTATCGCTCAAATGAAACTATGTTTAAGACATTACTTGGAGCAAACCCGATTGTGAAAAGTACAAATTCAGGACTATCTTCTTCCAGAGCAGATATTAACGGAGTCAATTTTTATGATCGTACCAATATCTTAAAAACCGGTGAAATCGCTGTTACCGGTAATAACTATGACGTTGCAATTTCCGGTGTTGAAAATGCATTTTTTGAAGTTAGAGATCCTGCTAATAATTTATACTATACCCGAGCCGGTGATTTTGGTACTCGTACAGAAGATGGTATAACCTATCTGGTAAATAGTAGTGGATTTAAAGTGCAAGGGTTTGCTTCTGATAACGGACAAGAAAATTTCAATGTTTCTGCTTCTGATATTATAATTAAATATCCGGAGCAAGTTCCTCCATTGCCCTCCACAGAAATGACAGTAACTGCCAACGTTCCTTCCACCGGAGTAGATAGTAGCAGTTATACAATGACAATTTACGGTTCTACTCATAATGGGGATAATCTGCACATGCACTTCAAAAAGGTAGAAGGGGTTTACAATACTTGGGACATATCTTTTGATGTAGAAGATGGAACAGCTACCGGATCCGTAGGTGTAGTCAGATTCAATGAAAACGGCGATGTGGATACCCCAAAAGTTCTTGATGTTGCAATAAATTGGGATGATGGAGATGCCACAAATATTCATCTTGATATATCAAATATGACACAATTGGCCGGTGGTCCTGGAATTACCTATGTGGAGCAAGATGGAGCTCCTGCTGGACAATTTGTTAAGAGTTATATTGATGAAGATGGAATTGTAAAAGCATCATACAGCAATGGAGATACGTATAATTTTGCAAAATTAGCATTAGTATCTTTCACATCTCCTGAAAATTTAATTCCCATTAATGGTACAATGTTTGAAGCCAATGCAGAAACCGGAGCAACCGATTATATCAATCAAGAAGGGGTTTTAGAAAGTCAGGCTTTGGAACAAGCTGCTGTTGATGTTGAAAAAGAGTTTTCAACCATGATAATAATTCAACGAGCATATAGCATGAACACACAAAGCTTTACTGCCAACAATGAGATGCTTGAATTATTGGTAGATCTCAAAAGCTAAATAAAAGACACAATGGTACATTAATCGGCAATTTTTGCCGAAACACTACTTGTTGAAAAAATATATTGATATTATTTATATCATAAGAGGTAATTTCATGCTGACAAAATTTTTTTATCGATTTTGGAATTTTTGGCTTCGCTTATCGGAGAAGATTCGTTTTGTCTTGGTAGGCGGTTTTAACACTATAATAGCATATGCAATCTTTTGGATTTTATTGCAATTGTTAGGGGTAAATAATTATCAAATAAGCTTATTGCTTTCATGGACGTTTTCATCTGTTATATCATATTCTCTGATGAGGATTTTTGTTTTTTGTTCAAAAGAGGGGTGGTGTTCTGAATACTTTAAATGTGTTGTATCTTGGTGTGTAAGTTATATATGCAATGCCATAATTTTAGAAGTTGCGGTTAGCTTACTTGGATGGAATGTTTACATTTCTCAAGCTTTGGCAATAGCAATATATACCTGTATCACCTATATTTTATTCAAATATTTTGCATTCAGACACCAATAAAAAACGCCTGTAATAAACAGGCGTTAATTTTACCGAACTTTAATCCGTAAACTACTTAGACTTTTTAGTTGTAGTCTTTTTTGTGCTTTTTTTCAAAGAGGCCGGTTTCAAAACAATGGTCTTCAAACTTGCAGATTTTAAACTGGCAGCCTTAGTAGCACTTTTTTTAGCAACAACAGCTTTAGCAGAAGCAATTTTTTTGCTTGCATTTTTCAAAGTAGACATTGCATTTAACTGATTAATAGCAGCCAACCAATCTTGATCATGTGTATTTGCCGGACAACCGTTGTTCTTCCAGATGAAGTAAGCAGCATTGCGAATATCATTGTCATTATATTTAATCATAACTAGTACTCTCCAAATAAAAACATTTAAAACCAATCATTTCGAGTGCAATCTACAATTTAAACCTTAATAAAAAGTTTAAATTTAAATTATTTTTACAATGAATAAATAACCATAAATAAAAAACCCTCACAAGCTTATTTTGTGAGGGGATAAATTACTTCTTTAATTCGTCATCTTGCCCATACTCATATACAAGTTCAGTCAGCGAAGTTGCTTTACCTAATGGATTGGACCGTTGTTCAACTCTGATTACTGTTACTTCCGGTTCTACACAGTTTCTTCCACAGATAAGAGTGACGATATCTCCCTGTTCAAGGTCTAAAGGTGCTAGGCAATATTCACTTACAGATAATACTACCTTATGTGAAAAGTCATTAAATGTGACTTTTCCATCCCGTTCTCCTCCTGATGGGTGATTGGGTACTCCGCTAAAAGTTCCACGATAAGATATTTCTTTAACCAAAACAACAAGTTTCAAACTGTTTTTTATTGAATAAAGAGAAAGGACTTTAGCTTTAACTGTTGCATTACATAAATATTTTGTTACCATATTACAAATTTTTAACAGTTATTTTCTTTTTTTCATTTCTTCGATTTGCTTATCGATTTCTTTAAATTGTTGTTCTGACATACAAGCCCAAGCAATGATGAAAGCGATAAATGTTATTACCGAAAGAGCAATTAAGATATACGCAATAACTTCTAATGTTTTCATAAATTTTAAGTTTTAATCAATTCAACAATAAACATCTGGTTGCTACATATTCTTTACCATCAAGCATAAATGTTTCATTTTTATAAAATGGTTTATCTCTACGAGTAACTTCTTGAAGTTTATAAAGAGTTTTTTTATCTGTTATTAAATCTGTAACCACTGCAATTTTCTGGTTTGGATACATGGTTCCAAATAGAATTTTTTTATTTTTTCCAAACATAATTTATAGTATTAATTGTAAAACATCATAATTTTTTTATTGTGCAACACTAAAGCAATTATACAAAAAGTCAAGATATTTGTGTCTAATTTTCTGAAAATTATGTTATCGCAAATTGAAGAATTTAAGAAAGATGTTGAGAATAAAGTTAGAGTTTGCGAGATATTAAAGAAATATAAGATAACTAAACCAATATATTACAGATATAGAGATAATTATGGTGTGTAATAATATAAAAAAAGACCCTCACAACAATTAAATTGTGAGGGGTTAGTAAATGCTCAATGTTTCTTAATGTCATTCACTAATTCTTCAGCTAAATCTTTAATAGCTTCATCCATTTTGTCATGTTCTTCATCTATTTTATTTAACAAAACACCATAAGCAACAAAGAACAGAACAATAATAAAAGCAACAAAGAGAATTATAGGAAAATTTTGAAGTAATTCCTTCATTCCAAAACACATCGCAGATATAAAGAGTAATAACAAATAAACGATAATTAAGATAATTATCGGAATGAAAAATAATTTATCATCAAGTTTTCGTTTCATAAACAAAGTGTTAATGGTTATTTACTTATACAACTCTTTTATCTTTTCAATAATCAACTCTAGTTCAATATCATCATAGAATTGAACATACATAAGAGATGGTTTTTGAAAATAACGATAAAGCCAATCTCTGTATCTACTATCAACGGAATAAAAAACAATTTTGTTATTCTTACTGATTGCAACTAACACGAGTTTTGAATAGTCGGTATTAAGTTTATCTGCAATGTAAGGACCAAGAGAATAAACACACTCCAAAGCAAATGTTTCTGCATTTTTGTAGTTTTTAGGGACTTTAGCAACGACAAATGGATTACTAAAATCAAAAGCAATGTTCATTGCATCAATTTCTTTGTTTGTAAGCATAATTTATAATATTTAAATAGTTTAACATCATAATTTTTATTAGTGGGCAGATGATAATCTATTTTATTATAAAAATCAAATATTTTTACGTCTAATTTTCAGGAAATTATGTTATCACAAATTGAAGAATTTAAGAAAGATGTTGAGAATAAAGTTAGAGTTTGCGAGATATTAAAGAAATATAAGATAACTAAACCAACTTATTACAGATATAGAGAAAATTATGGAGTGTAATATAAAGTTTACCCCTCACAACAATAAATTTGTGAGGGGTTTGTTTGCATAATGCAATAATTCTATACTTTTTCATTAATGAAAGTATAATAACTTGCCATTAAGTTCAACACCGACAACTTCTGTACACAATATGGTATAAAAAACTACAATATCGCCAATACGAGGAACAACATCGGTATTAATATTTTTGAGAAGAAACATCGTAGAACGGTCTGTGAAAATTTGATTTCCTACGTGTTCAATAGCCTTAATCCCTACAATTTTTTCCTTATCACTTTTTACAACTTTTTTTCCACGCACATAATCTTTTATTTTAGGTGCATTCATTTTTCTACTCATAACACAAAGTTTTTAATGGTTATTTACTTTTACAATATTTGACACTATCTGTATCAATCTTGTGATGAAAACAATACAATGTGTGGTCAATATCTGTCGTTGAAGTAACCAGAAGTTCTCTGTGTTCAAAGTTAGCACGTACAGGTAGTCCAGTAGTTTCGCTTAAAGACTTCATCTCTTTTAAGACAAGCCATGGTCCAGAATATTGATTTGGCTCCACAATCACTTCGTTAAAACATTGAAAAGCTTCGTTTTTCATATTTCATAAAGTTTTTAATGGTTATTTATTCATCATCTTTACCCAAATTATTTGCAAGTTGCTGCAAATCCGAAAAACCAGCAAGACATATTTGTGAAGTTTTAACAATCGTAAATGAGGTAAAAATACAATGATAAGGGTCACGTCTGTGAATTGTAAATTCTACAATATCTCCGTTTACAAGAGTTTTAGCCTTGTACTCTGCTTCACAATCAGGAAAATCTCCATAACGCTCACTTTCTACATAAAATCCCATTTTGCAGGAATAATCATCAAATATAACTTTTCCTTTTTTTCCATTAGAAAAGTGTTTATAAGAAAACTCTTTTACAAGACAAAGCAAAAACGGATGAGTTCCGTTGCAATGTACGTTAAGGACTTTCGCCTTTACTGTTGCAGAACCGATTTCAAAAAAATCTTTTTTCATAATTCATAATATTTAAATAGTTTAACATCATAATTTTTATTAGTGGGCAGAGGATAACCTATTTTATTATAAAAATCAAATATTTTTACGTCTAATTTTCAGGAAAATGTTGTTTTTCTAAACTTCAACTACCGAATATTTTCCATTATAATATTTTACCACCGCATAATTGCTATAATTTAGTGCTTGGAATACAACAATCCACGCCCAACCTCTGTCATATACTAATGTTGCATTGCGTGTTGTGTAAACAGAAAAATAAATTATTTTTTCTAAAATCTTTAAGCTGTAAAAAATAGACAAATAAAATTCTTGTTTTTTTTCAAAACATATCTTATAATACGAGCAAAATGTTATTTTTGTGTCATTTAAATTTTTATGTTATGAGCAATATTGAAAAAAAGAAAAATGATTTAGGTTTTCTCTTAATTGAAACCCAAAGAACCTATGCTCCATTGTTATTGGAGTGTTGTATTTTAAGCAAAAAATGCCGAAAGTATTATGTTGATAGCCCTTACGGATACGAGAAACTAATTCCCGAAGAAAATGGATGCATCAAATTATGGGTTATGAGCGGAGAAAAGAGATTTGAGGGGAGGGATTTTTATTGCCGAACTCAAGATAGTCCCAGACTGTTTAAGATTCAATGAAATTACAGGTTTCTGTTTGATGGAAGGCAATTTTTTGAAACCCTCAAATATGCCAGCAAAAGAAATTTTAATCTCTTGTGTTCACAAACCATAATTGCTGATGAAGAAGAACTCAATCGTTTTATTTCTTTGATTTTGCATCATTGGAATAATCTTACCGAAAAAGAGAGAAACCGTGGTTTATCACAAGCACGAAAACTGGCAAAACAGTTTTAATGCCTAGAATGAGCTAACTGCCGATTGCTTGTAGTCAAACTCATTGCTCCGGAATTCTCACCTGCGCTTGTAATCAACAAAAAAAGCCACCTTTACGGTGGTTTTTTTTATTGGTACGCGCGCGGAGGCTGACTACGTCGCACGGGCGCAATTTTTGCACTTTGAGCAAAACCGGCGATACTTCCGTCTCGCCTATTGCTTGTAGTCGAACTCCTTTCTCCGGAGTTCTCACCCAGTGCTTCTAACCAATAAAAAAAGCCACCGTAAAGGTGGCCTTTCTTTATTGGTACGCGCGCGGAGGTTCGAACTCCGGACCCACTGATTAAGAGTCAGTTGCTCTACCAACTGAGCTACGCACGCATCGTTTGTAACAGAAGCGAATATAAACTTTATTTTTTTTATTTGCAATAGTTTTTTTCTAAAAATTAAACTTGCCAAACTGATTAAATCAGATACAATTCATTTCAGTCAAAAACAAAGGAGTAAAATTATGAAAAAACGTATTTTATTAGGTTTTCTCGGTATTTTGGTTATTGGTTTGATTCTTGCCGGAATATTTTTAGAAAACATTGTAAAAAGTGCTGTTTACAAATTCGGTTCCCAAATCACCGGTACGGAAGTAACTCTTAATGGATTCAACTTATCCCCATTGAGCGGAGAAGTTGCTATAAAAGGGCTATCTGTTGCAAATCCTGAAAAATACAAGAGTAAAGACATTTTAACACTTGGCGGTGTTGCTGTAAAAGTTAATCTTTCAAGCTTGTTAAGTGATACCGTAATTATCGAATACATCACTGTCGATAAACCGGTAATTACTTACGAGATGCTTTCTCTAACCCAAAATAACATTAAGCAACTGCAAGCAAATATCAGCAAAAACACGGCTTCTCCCGCACCATCTGCTGATTCTGAAAAAATCAAAACTCAACAAGTTCAAGAAGCATCTTCCAAAAAAGTTATAATCAATAAAGTATCTATTAATGAAGGAGAGCTCAAAGCAGTCGCCGGTCAAGAACTGGTTGATGTCAAACTTCCGAAGATAGAATTAACCAACATCGGTGGTAGCAGTAAAAAGGAAAGCTCCAGTATTATCGCATCTGTCACCACTATCCTTAATAAAATTCTAGCTATCGCATCTGAAACTGCGGTTAAAAGCGGATTAAACAACCTCAAAGATGTTGCCGAAAAAAATCTGAACAACGTTGTCGGCGGTGTTAAAGATAAGGTAAAAAGTTTTGGGATCTTTGGTAAGTAATTACTAATTTGGCAAGTTTAAACAGCCTCTATTTGAGGCTGTTTTTTATTGCTTTTTCAACAATAGCAGGAGTTAGAATTTGTGGCAAAATTTCATATGTATCAGATTTCCCGTTATAAAACACATATAAAGGAACCGAACTTCGATTATATTTATCCAATGCCATTGAAATATCATCAGAATTATTAGTCCAATCAGCTTCAAATAAATGGATTTTATATTTTTTTGCCAATTGAATAAAATCATCAGTTTCTAGAGATGTTTTTTTGTTAATTACGCAAGTCAAACACCATTTTGCCGTAAAATTAATAAAAACTTTTTCATCTTTATTAACCAGATTTTCTACTGTTTTAGCATCATAATTTTGCCAAATACCTTTATCATCGGATATCGGATTTTGTAAATTATACAATACCCACAGCAACCAAGCAACCGTCATAAATACCGGAATTGCTAATATTTTTTTGATAACGACCATCCACACACCCGGTTTGGGTAATATCTTTTTTATTTGTTGCGGAAACAATTCTGCCAAAGTAAAGGGGAGGGCATATCCCAAACTCAAAACAAAAAACACCGGATAAAATGTATAAATCGGCGCACTCAAAGCATATCCTATTGCTACCCCCATAAAAGGAGCCGTACAAGGAGTTGCGATTAATACTGCCAGACAACCGGTAACAAAAGAGGTCAGTATCGGTGATGTTGAGCTAAATTGTTTGGTTATCGGACTGGTGATATTTACCACATCTAATAACATCAGCCCTATAAACATAAACAACAAAGCCATTATTCCAACAAACCATGATGATTGGAACTGAAATCCCCAACCGATAACATTTCCGGCGGAACGTATTCCCCATAAAAGTGTAGCAATAATCATAAATGAAGTCACCACACCGCTACAATAAGCCAGAGCCTTAGTTGTACGCATGTAATTTTTCGTTACTTGAGCCAAATTAATGACTTTTATTACTAATATAGGAAAAATACAAGGCATAATATTGATAACAATTCCACCGATAAACGCCATAAGCAAAATAATCGGCAAATTAATATCATTATCAGAAACAAAAACCTTTTGAGCTTTTGCAAATTCTTCATTCCATAAGTTTGTTGATAACTGTTCTTGTTTTGACACCGGAATATTTAAAGTAATTTTTTTACTCTGCGGGATACAATCCTCATTACAAGCCAACCATTTGATTTTGGCATCAATTAAAATATTTTGAACATCAATTTTATGAGGAATAAGAGCTGTCTGCAAATAAGCCAAATTTGCAAACCCTCTTTGTATAAATCCTTCATTAACAAACTCTTTGTCATTACTCCAACTTTCACCGGATATTGAGATTCCTTCGGGAGCAGACCACTCAACAGATGTCGGTAAACCTATTTCTCCCGGATTTTGACTAAAAATATGCCAACCGGGTGCTATTTCAAATTTTACTAACAATCCCATATTTTGAGCAATATTAACAGCATCATATTGAGGGATTATCGTAACATTTACAGGTTCAGTGGCAAAAGCAGTTGATATTGTATAAAACAAACAAAAAACAACTGCTTTTACCCATAACTTAAACATATTTTATTTACCTCTGGCCATAATCACAAATTTGTAATATGCCGATGATATTAAAACCAATGCTTTAATCAAACACCAACACCCCAAAATCAAAGCTACCGGCACAAACCAATTGGGGACAAGACACATTAATACAAAAGCCGTAAGTGTTTCGGCGCCTTGAGCTAATCCTCCCAAATAAAAAGGAGATTCATTCAGCATTTTTTTATCACTGTTTCCTTTAGAATACGCAATAACAGCAAAGGCTAACATCACGCATGCGGAAGTAGCAAATCCAAACAACAAAAAGGTTGCTGACAATGCATTTTGTTCAGGATTTGATAGCGCAAATCCCAAGATAACACCGGCATAAAATATATAATCTAAAGATGCATCTAAAAACACACCGAAATCTGTTTTTCCTTTAATTTTAGCAACAGCACCGTCCAGAGCATCTCCTAAACGATTAAGCAAAATAAACAACAAAGCCCACCCGAAATAATTATTAGCCAAACAATTAATAGCCATTAACCCCAAAACAAAACCGCAATAACTGATTGTATTGGCAGATATTCCCGCTTTGGCAAACTTGGAAGCAAGTACATTTATATTATCTTTTACACATTCAATACCTGCACATAAATTTGTTTTACTATATTGTGTACGTAAGCTATTAAATATTGCTTTAATTTTTGTTTGCATTATATAATCTCCTAAAAAATTGTTTTGATTAATTATAAAATAATTTTCAAGAAAGTAAAAAACATCTTTTAGGTTATAAAGAACAATATGCGTACTTCCAAAAAAATTTCAATAATTTTCGTTATATCCCTGATAGTAATAATTTCAATATTCAAATCTCCTTATTATGAATACAAAGGTTTTATTTTTAATACCTATTACGATATAAGAATCCGGTCTTTTAAAGAAGGTCAAGGCCTTTCTCACAAGATAGAAACTGTTTTAGAAGATATTAATCGCACGATGTCTGTATTTCGTTCGGATTCTGAGCTTAGTAAATTAAATCAAACTCCGATGTATAAAGAATTTGAACTTTCGACAGATCTTGCGAAAGTTCTTAAAAAATCACAAGAAATCAATAAACTGAGTTATGGATATTTTGATCCGAGCATTTCCCCATTGATTGATTTATGGGGATTCGGAAAAAAAACACCATCACCTATATTGCCATCAGAAGAACAAATATCCGAGGTGTTAAAATACAGTAAATTTTCGGGGCTTATATTTTCTGATGATTTTCAAAGTGTTATAAAAACAGATTCTCGTATGGAATTAAACCTATCAGCTATCGCCAAAGGTTTTGCCGTAGATAAAATTGCAGAACTTCTGGAAGAAGAGGGATTTAATGATTATATCGTAGAAATAGGCGGAGAGGTAAGAACTTCCGGTTATAGAAACAGATCGGGAACAGGTTGGTACGTAGGTATTGGAGTACCACATCCGGATAAATTATCAAATGCAATTGTTTTGGAGTTGAGTAATATGTCTGTGGCTACTTCCGGAGATTATCGAAACTTTATTGAAAAAGAAGGTATCAGATACTCTCATACAATTTCTCCCGTTGAAGGAAAGCCAGTACAAAATAAACTGGCATCTGTAAGTGTATTTGCTCCAACATGTATGGAAGCCGATGCATACGCCACTGCCATAATGTCTATGGGAGAAGATAAAGGATTACAATTTGCCAATGACAATTTGTTGGCTGTAATTTTATTTATTCATACCCAAAAAGACAAATTTAAGACTGTGTTATCTTCTCAAGCAAAAAAAATATTAGGAGATCAATATGAAACAGATTAGTCATTATGGAAAAGTTATTAATATAAAAAACAATAAGTTACAAGTTCAAATAACCAGATATTCCGCTTGCCATAATTGTGATGCTCGACATGGATGTGGTTTGATGGATTGTCAAAACAAAATTATTGATATTGAAACAGATAAAATTAAAACTTTCAAAATAGGTGATGATGTATTAATAAATATGGAACAAAATCAAGCTACCTATGCTATCATTTTAGGATATATATTGCCACTTATAATAATGGTATCTGCTTTAATCATAACATATTCACTATCCTCAGACCAATTAAAAAGTGGTATATCTGCTATTATTATCTTGATTCCTTATTATTTATGGTTATTCTTAAACCGCAAACGGTTGGCACATAAATTTCGCTTTACCGTTTCTAAGATTATGGAATGATAAAAAATGGACGATACAGTACTTTTTAGTGTTATGATTTTAGGCGGAATAGCAATTGTATCCGCCATAATTTTATATTGGGTTTCTCGCAAATTTGCAGTTGATGAAGATATTAAAGTTACGGAAATAGAATCTGTTCTGCCTCAGGCTAACTGTGGAGGCTGTTCTTATGCCGGCTGTCATGATTTTGCAACGGCTTGTGCCAACGCAGATGAAAGTAAATTTTCCACATTGTTTTGTCCGGTAGGGGGGCAAACAGTGATGGATCAAGTTGCATCAATCAAAGGTTTTGCCAAAGTTGAAAAACAACCAACTTCAGCGGTATTACGTTGCAACGGTACTTGTCAAAACGCTCCTCAAAAAGTTTTATATGATGGTATATGCAGTTGTCGCATTGCAGCCAGAATTTCAAGCGGACAAACAGGTTGCCCCAATGGTTGTTTGCGTCTTGGTGATTGTATAAAAGTATGTAAATTCGGAGCATTAAGTCTTGACAATCAAACCGGAATGCCGGTTGTTGATCATGAAAAATGTACATCTTGCGGAGCTTGCGTCAAAATGTGTCCGAGAGGATTATTTGAAATTCGCACCAAAGGTAATAACGGAGAAATGGTATATGTTGCATGCCGTAACACTCAAAAAGGCGCCCAAGCCCGCAAAAACTGTAAAGTCGCATGTATTGCTTGTCAAAAATGTGCTAAAATTAATTCTGAAATAACAATTCAAAACAATCTTTCTTATATTCCGGATTCGGTTTCAGCTGAACAATTCGGAAAAGAATTAAGCCAAGCATGCCCGACCGGAGCAATAAACTACTACTGCAAAAAAGAGGAAACCAATGTGTAAGATAAAAACTTTTTCCAAAGGCGGTATTCACCCGGATAAATACAAAATTACCACAGATTCTCCGATAATATCTGCCGGTTTACCTGAATTTGTAACAATTCCGGTAAAACAACACATCGGTTCTCCGGCCAAAATTTTAGTTTCGGTAGGAGATAAAGTAAAAGTTGGTACCCATATTGCAGATGCAGATGGTATTGTATCAGCAGATGTTCATTCTTCGGTATCCGGAGAAGTTGTTAAGATAGAAGCAGTAGAAGGGGGAATAGGTTATCTTGAAGATATGATAACCATCAAGGTAGAGGGTGACGAGTTTGAAGAAACTATAAACCTTAGTAATGATGTTAATCGAGAGATTCCTTATACTGCTGAAGAAATAATCAATAAAATCAGAGAGGCCGGAATAGTCGGAATGGGTGGAGCAGGGTATCCTACCCCTATAAAAACATCTATTCCGGAAGATAAAAAAGTAGATACGCTTATTGTAAACGGTATTGAGTGTGAGCCTTTTCTCACAGCCGATGATCGCCTTATGGTGGAAAAAGCCGAGCAAATTGTCATCGGAGCTAAGATTATCAATAAAGCATTAGGCATTCAAAATGCAATTATTGCCATTGATGAAAACAAACCCAAAGCAATTGAAATAATTTCAAAAATCACCAAAACCTATGTCGGGGTTAATGTTCAGGTGTGTGCAACCAAATATCCTCAAGGAGGAGAAAAACAACTTATTACAGCCATCACCGGCAGAGAAGTTCCTTCAGGAAAGCTTCCGTATGATGCAGGTTGTTTGGTGCAAAACGTCGGAACAGTATTTGCTGTTTATGAAGCAATTATGAAGAACAAACCCTTATATGAAAGAGTTGTAACAATCAGTGGAGATACTTGTCTTCACCCTGCTAACTATATGGTTAGAATAGGAACGCCGGCATCATTTTTAATTGAACAAGCCGGAGGTTTAACACCTGAAACCACTCAAGTTATTTTTGGTGGACCCATGATGGGAATATCTGCTCTAAACCTTAATGCTCCCATTACCAAAACGACTTCAGGAATTTTGTTACTATCAGATGCTGTTGCCGGCAAATCACCTGAAACAGATTGTATCAGATGCGGAAAGTGTGTAGATGCTTGCCCGATAGGATTGCAACCATATCTGATCAGCAATCTCGTTCAAAACAACCAAATTGATGAATTAAAAAATTGTCATGTCTTAGACTGTATAGAATGTGGGTGTTGTGCATATATCTGTCCTGCTCACATTCCTTTACTTGATTATTGTAAACTTGCTAAAATGGAACTTAGAAAGAAGAACTAACCATGCTTAAAATTTCAACAGCACCTCACTTTCAAACCAATAAAGACACCAAAGGCATTATGCTTGATGTTGTTATAGCTATGTTACCAGCAGCTTTAGTTGCAGTCTTATTTTTTGGTTTTCCTGCATTAGTTATTATATTGACGTCAACTATCGGTTGTGTGTTGATAGAATATATGGCCAACCGTTATTTGTTCAAAAGAGAAAATAGCATTAAAGATTTATCAGCCATAGTCACAGGTATGCTATTGGCGTTTAACCTTCCGTCTTCCATGCCTGTGTGGATGATATTAATCGGAGCATTTATGGCCATTGTTGTTGCCAAATTATGTTATGGCGGACTTGGTAAAAACATTTTTAATCCGGCATTGGTAGGTAGAGTATTTTTATTCATATCATTTCCGGTACAAATGACAAATTGGCCCAAACCGAACTTTATGCATTTTTGGAATATTGATGCTCAAACTTCTGCCACAACATTGGGGATTATTAAGCATATTGATGCTCAAACTTCTGCTACCAAACACGTTGTTGAACTACCCGATTATACTCAAATGTTTCTGGGAAATGTTGGTGGCTGTATAGGAGAGGTATCTGTTTTGGCTTTATTGTTGGGGTTGGCATATTTATTATATCGAAAAATAATTTCTTGGCATATTCCGGTAATCTATATTGGAACATTTTTTATAATTAGTTTCATATTATGGATAACTACCCATAGTATTCAATATGATCCTTTAACCAATCTTTTGTCCGGCGGATTAATGCTTGGAGCTATTTTTATGGCAACGGATTATGCCACCTCACCAATGACCATAAAAGGTAAAGTTATATTTGCAATCGGTTGCGGATTACTTACGGCAATCATCCGTTTTTACAGTGCTTATCCCGAAGGCGTCTCTTTTGCGATTTTGATTATGAATGCCTTAGTACCGCTGATTGACAAATATGTTCAAACCAAATTTTACGGACAACGGAGATAACTCATGACAAATAATCAAAAAAAATTTATGAACATGGTTATCACACTAACAATCATCGCTGGAGCATCTGCATTTTTGCTCTCCAGTGTATATCAGTTCACCAAAGAACCTATCGCTAAAGCAAAAGACAAGCGAGAACTGGAAGCCATATCTCAAGTTGTCGAAGAATTTGATAACAACCCGTTTGCCGAAAAAATGATTATTTATTCAAAAAATCAAAAAGATAAATTAGATTTTTATCCGGCTCGCAAAAAAGGAAACATAACATCATTTGCCATCAAAACTTATTCGGATAACGGTTTTGGAGGCAAAATTGAAATGATTGTCGGTTTTTATATAAGCGGAGCAATCAAAAATTTCAAAATAACTTCACATCAAGAAACTCCCGGATTAGGCTCCAAAGCAGATGATGCCAAATTCAAAGAACAATTTGATGGCTTTAACCCCAATAAACAAATATTGAAAGTTCGTCAAGATGGAGGAGAAATAGATGGTATTACTGCTGCAACCATAACTTCAAGAGCCGTATTAGATGCCATCCAACGAGCCACCGATGCATACAATAATTTTAATGCAGGAAAATAAAATGAATAAACAAAGTTATATAAATTTAACCAGAGGAATCATAAAAGAAAATCCTACTTTTGTAATGTTATTGGGAATGTGTCCGACATTAGGTGTCACCACATCAGCTTCCAATGGCTTTGGAATGGGGATTGCTACTTTATTTGTTTTGATATTTTCCAACATAATGATATCTCTTATCAAAAATGTCATACCTCCAATGGTTAGGATTCCTTCATATATTGTGGTCATTGCCTCAATCGTTACGGTAATGGAATTGCTGATGGCAGCATATCTGCCCACATTGCATGGAGCTTTAGGAATTTTTATTCCATTGATAGTGGTAAATTGCATCATATTAGGTAGGGCAGAGGCCTTTGCTTCCAAAAACAATGTTTGGCAATCTATCTTAGATGCTGTCGGTATGGGTGTCGGTTTCACTATCGGATTAACTTCTTTGGGAGTTGTCAGGGAGGTATTAGGTAATGGTTCTGTATTTGGTTATACATTTTTGACGGAAGATGTTTCTCCGCTATTATTATTCATCATGCCTCCGGGAGCATTTTTGGCTCTTGCCGGTTTGATAGTGTTGTTCAACAAACTGCAAGGGAGTAAATAAACATGTCTTATCTTATGATTTTTATTACTGCCGTATTTGTAAACAACATTGTTTTATCTCAGTTCTTAGGTATATGCCCGTTTTTAGGAGTATCCAAGAAAATATCAACTGCTGCCGGAATGGGGTTTGCGGTGATGTTTGTAATTACTTTATCAACCATTGTAACATTTTTAATTTATTATACTTTTCTTCAACCTTATAATTTAGGTTTTATGATGACAGTTACTTTTATTTTGGTAATTGCATCACTGGTTCAAATGGTGGAAATTATCCTAAAAAAAGTTTCTCCGGCTCTCTATCAGGCTTTGGGAATATTTTTACCGCTTATTACTACTAACTGTGCGGTGTTGGGTATTGCAATTTTGACAATTCAAAAAAATTACAATATTGTTGCCGGCACATGTTATGCTTTAGCCAGTGCCATAGGTTTTACATTAGCTATCATAATTTTTGCAGGTATTAGAGAACGCTTGGCTTATACCAAAATTCCTACATCATTACAGGGAACGCCCATAGCTTTAATTACCGCCAGCTTACTTTCTATGGCGTTTATGGGTTTTGCCGGTATTGGTGGATAATTTATATAAACAACAATAAAAAAGCCTCCGGACAACTAAAGTCTTGAGGCTTTTTTTGATAGAGCTATTTAACTAAATTAAATAGATATCTTTTTAAAATTGTACTCATCCATACACATGAATGAATTAGATTTTTCGGCATAGAGATAAACCTCATTGGTCTTTTCTCCTGCTTCTTTTTCTTTTGCTGCATGCATTTCTTCCAGTTTTTTCAAAACTTGGGCATTGCCGGCAAAAAGCTTAACAGCCACATTATAGGATACAACACAAGCGTTCCACCCCAAGATGGTCTTGATAAGATTACCTCTGTGATCATGGTCATATTCAACAACATATTCAAAACCATGCTCAATTGCTTTTTTCACAGCAGCATAAAAGTTTGTGTTTCTGTAAATCTCATTCCCCTGAGGGTCAGCAACAATGTAGATTTTCATATAATAATTTTTTAAAGGTTTATAAATAAGTTTACTGTTCAAATATGATTATTACAATAAGCCTATTTTGTCAAACTATTTTTTACCTTTTTTATCACTTCATCAAACATCTCAAAGGTAAGAACTCCGGTATTTATATTGTATCTGGAGGTATGATATGAATCAATCAGCCAAAGATTATGTTTGTCTAATTTGTATTTTTCACCATGTTTAAACTTAAAATCAGCTTTTCTATATCCTAAGATACTTAATATCGCATTATGAGCCACTCCTCCTAATACCAATATGATTTTCAAATTTGGCATTGCAGATAATTCATCAAGTAAAAAAACTCCGCAATTCTTGACTTCTTCTCCAATCACCTTATTTTGCGGTGGTACACAACGCACTGCATTTGTCACTCTTACATTTATGAGTTCAAATCCGTCATTTTTTATTTTTCCGTAAGTTCCTTTAGCTAAATCGTTATTTTTCAATATCGGATACAAAACATCACCGGCATAATCGTTTGTAAAAGGTCTTCCGGTTTGATTCGCTCCATTCAGTCCCGGAGCCATTCCTACTACCAAAATTTCAGCATTTAGTTCACCAAAAGATGGTACTGCGCCATTATAATAACATGGAAATTTATCTTTATTTACCTCCCTGAATTCCAACAGGCGAGGGCATTTATTACAATTTTTATCCGGACATATAAAGCTCATTACAAAACCTTTCATATAACATAGCCCTAATATTCTAACTTTCTTGTAAAAAAAACCTTAATAAACAAATAAATAATACCAAATATCTATATTTTTTCATATTAAGCACTTTAAATTTACTCTATCACGATTATCTAAGTTTCATAAACTGCTTAATTAGACAGTTTTTAATACGGACGTAAAGTTTATGAAATAACTTATTTTTAAATGGAGTTAAGAATATGAATAAAAGTTTATTACTCGCCGGTGTCGCTTGTTTAATGGCAACTTCAGCTAATGCTGGTATGATGGATTCAATGAAAAAAGCTTATCACGATATGACACCTTATATCGGTGCAGATTATGCATACAGTAATCTAGATCTCAAAGGACCGGCAAAAGGTTCGGAAGAAAATTTCAATACAGCTAAAATTAATGCCGGTGTTGATATTGGTAAATACATGGGTTTAGAAGCATTTTACCAATTTGGCGGTTCTCGTAAAGCTCACCTCAAAGATGGAACAACCAGTAAGTTCAAATTCAATGCCTATGGTTTAGATTTATATGGTTACATGCCTTTAGGTTGCGCACAAAAATTCAGCCTTGTCGGAACAGCAGGTATTGCAATGTATGATACAGAGCTAAAACATAACGATAAAGTATCTAAGAGTCGTGTCGGATACCGTGTAGGCGGTGGTGCTCAATACAAGATGACAGATAGGTTAGCCGCCAGAGTTATTGGAAGATATGGTTACGTAGGAGGTAAAGAGCTTAACCACGTTGCCGAAGTAACCGCAGGTTTAAGATACTCTTTCTAAAGCTATTTACTAGCTTCTTTCAAAAAAGTCGCCTTTATGTTTCATGAAGGCGGCTTTTAATGATGACACACAAAAATCATTCCTTCAACCGGTATGTTGTTTTCACAACGAAGAATTGTTTTTTCCTTTATAATATTTCTAAATCCGTTTTCATATAATAAATTATCAATATACTCAGGATTGTGCTTATACCTGCCACTTTCTGAAATTTTATATTTTTCGCATTTTTCAGATGTTTCAACGGAAAATAATAAATTATTGTTTTTAAGTGATTTTACAATAAGAGATAAGTCTCCTATATACCCCAAAACATCAGCACAAACCACCCAATCAAAATCATTGTTATTTTGTATAAACTCAATAATATCGGCTTTAATCAATTTATCATAAACTTTTTTGGTTGCTGCCCTATCTATCATTTTTTGACTGATATCTACTCCGATAATTTTATTCCTATCATTTTTAAGAGCCTGACCGACAAGCCCCGTACCACACCCCAAATCCAAGATACGACCTTCCAAAGATCCTGCAATTCTTCCCATAGCCAACGGCACTGAATAACCCAAATTCTGCATAACCAGTTCATAATTATCAGCAAAATGGTCAAACAACTTTTTAGCATAAATTTTATTATCTTCAAAATCTTCTCCCTTAAAAGTCGCATACAAATGTTGAGCAAAAATATTTGTTTTATGACTATTAAACCAGTTTTCTGCAATTTTAAAAGCTTTTTCTTTGTCTGTTTCAGCCAATATCATTAAAGTTTCACTTATATTGATGGATATTTCATCGGCATTTGGAGAATAATTCAATGCATTAAATAATAACCCCAAAGCTTCATCAAATTCGCCGACATCTCTTAATATCAATGCCAAATTATTACAAACTTCAGCAGATTTATGATTAATAATAACTGCCGCACGATATTCTTCCAAAGCTTCTGCTTTTCGTCCTTGCCTTTGTAACATTTCTGCATAATTATTATGAACTTCAAAATTTTTGGCATCTGCTTGCAAAAGTTTTTTGTATCGCACCTCAGCTTCTTCAAAATTACTTTCTTTACTGTAAATATCCGCTAAACCTCTGATAGCTTCGATATTAAAGGGATTAATTAATTCTGCTTTGGCAAAATATATTTTTGCATTTTCAAATTGTTTATCAATGCAAGCGAGTTTACCGAGTAAAACTCGAACATTATCATCTGTGGGAGCCAGTTCTTTAGCCTTTATGGCACAATTCCAAGATTTATTAAAATCCTTATTCTCAAAATATAAGCAAGCCAAACCATAAAAAACCATACTGCTGTTTGCAAATTCAATAGTAAGTTTTTTCATATCTTCAATAGCTTTAGCCATATTTTCTTTTTTGAAACTCATCGCCAAATTGACTTTTGCTTCCACAAAATTTTTATCTGACGATATTGCGTACTGCCAATTTTTTCTTGCTTCAGCAATATCATTTTTCTGCCAATATAACAAGGCTATTTCATTATAGGTTTCTTTGATTTCCGGCCTTAATTCTCTTATTTTCAAAAAATATTTCATTGCTTCTGCGTGCTGATTATCAGCTTTTAGAGAAAACGCCAGATTATACATAATTGGAATATCATCATGCTTTATCCGCAAAGCATTCATAAATAATGCACAAGCTTCTCGATGCAATTCCTTAGCTTGAGCAATTAATCCCAACAAATTGAGAATATCCGGATTATCCGGAACAGCTTCTAATATTTGTCGATATATTTTTTCAGCCTGATCCAGTTGTCCTTCTTCATGCAAACAAAGTGCATTTTTTAGCATCAAATCATAAGACATTTTAACACATAAAATTTATTATTTTAGGTATCATACACATAATCACCACAAAAATCCACTATTTTAAATAAAAAAAGCTTGATTTTAAGTAATTATTGATATACATTGCCCTCACTTCCGGGAATGAAGGCGGAACAACCGTCTCGTTTGGTAAGATAAACCAAAACTACCGGGACAATAACATTTAATAATAAAGGATTACAACATGAAAAGTATCGTTTCTGCAAAGAAGAAAAAAGAACGCCAATATGGCACTATCTGGGGCGCTGCCAATAGCTCTGTTGCTAAAAGAGAATACGCACCGGGTCAACATGGTCAACGTCGTAAAAAACCTACTGACTATGGTACACAACTTTCAGCTAAACAAAAATTGAAAACCTACTATGGTAACGTTTCTGAAAAACAATTCCACAAATATTATGTTGAAGCAATTCGTCGTTCTGGTGACGCTGCTGAAAACTTGATTGGTATTTTGGAATCTCGTCTTGATAATTTGGTATATAAAGCAAAATTTGTACCCACAGTTTTTGCTGCTCGTCAATTTGTAAATCACGGTCATGTTACCGTTAACGGCAAAAAAGTTAACATTCCTTCATACATGGTTAAAGTAGGAGATGTTATTGAAGTAGCATCAAAAGCAAAACAAATGCCTTTGGTTATTGCAGCTATGGAATCTTCTAATCGTGACTTCCCCGGATATTTGGAAGTTGATAGCAAGAAATTTAGTGCAAAATATTCTTATGTACCTAAATTTGATGATGTTCCGTACGCTTCTGTTATGGAACCGAACTTGGTTATCGAGTTCTACTCAAGATAATTTTACAAATTTCAAAAAGATCCTCAGAAGTTGTGCAAACTCTGAGGATTTTTGTTTTAAAATTTAATATTATTTATATAATAAAAGTAAATTCAATAAAATATTTTAGGATAAAAAGATGGAAGATGTTTTTTTAAGTGACCCGAGACAAACGTCTGCTAAGGAAATCGTAAAAAAGAAAAAAAACAGCAAAAATCGTCGTCGTTTCAAACATTACTTATTTGATTTGATTGTCAAATCTCTGATTGTTGCATCTTTATTGGCTATAAATTTTACCCTGTTTGCCGAATCTGGAAGTTATAATTTATTTCTCCCTACCGGAAAAATATCTCCGGAAGCATATTGGCTTTACACCGCTATATTAAGCACATCACTCTGTTGCATGTTTTTAGTTTCATTTTCCGTTACATTGCAAAACATACTTGTATCTGCCATTGCCGGACTTTTTGCTTTATCCATGCTCAACCAATTTGCCTTATTTGATATAAATTCATTTTTAGCACACTACTTAGGAGGGGATAACAATTTATTAAGCAATATTTTTGAAAACTTTTCGCATTTAATTGTTTGTGGAATAATTTTCATTATTGTTTGGTTTGTATTCAGTATTTCTCATCGTCAAATACAATTTTACACCTTAGTTCTGCTACTGATGATTCAGGGAGGCCTTTTATCTGATGCCTATTTCAACCCTAACATCAAAATTTTTGAACCTAAAGCATATCTTAATGATGAAAGTACTCATCCGGAAAGCAATAATATCATATACATAGCTCTACCCAATGCATCAACTTTCACTAATTTAAAAAAACTTGATCCCAAAGGTAGAAATAATGATATAAAACAAGCTGCTGAAAACATCTTAGGCTTTTATCTGCAAAACAATTTCACTTACTATCCTAATGCCTATCTTCACAATATAGGATTACCGTTTATCAATTTATCAGAGAGTCTTAATCTCAATCATACAGATTCTATGGATGAAATACTTCTTTCTGAAATAGTTGTAAACGGATATTGGGATTTTAAGCATCTCAAACAAGAAAACATCTATTTACGCCACAATCGTTTATTTGACAGATTTCACAAACAAGACTACAATCTCAGAATATATCAAGGACAAGGAATAGAGTTATGCTCAATTAACAACAATCTGTCAGTAAATCGTTGTCTTCAAAAAGTAGCTTATCCGATTAACTTATCCGATACCAAATTAAACTTTGAGCAAAAAGTATCACTACTTGCAACTCAATGGCTTGAAAGCACAGGAATAATATCCGGAATAAATCCTGTATTAGGTATATTTTCGGCATTTAACAGCGAGGTTACACCGCTTCGGTTCTCCAGCAAAGAACTACATTCATTCAACGCATTTAAAACGCTTGATATTATTGCTGAAGACATTATAACGGATAAAGGTAACAATTTTTACTTCACGGTTTTAGACCTGCCATCAGAACTCTATCTTTATGATAGTCTTTGCAATCTTAAACCGCTATCTCGTTGGGTTAGTTCAACAGATAAAAGCACCAATAAAAATATGCAATATTCTGCCTACGCAGAACAAACAAGTTGTCTTTACGGTAAACTTGAAAGTTTTATCAGAAAACTTGAACAGAATCAAAAATTGAAAAATACTACCATAATTATAGAAGGAATTAGTCCGGCATTTCCGGCACTACCCGGCATAGAAAAAGATCTGTTTAAATCTCTGCAAAGTAACAAACAAGCAGGATTAGCAATATATAACAATTTATATCCTCAAGCGAATATAGATACCAGAGCATGCTTATCATCATCAATATTGAGAAACCATTTTAATCAGCAAAATGATTGTATCGAATTTGAGGATTTTTCATTGACTGACCAACTTAAAGATGAGATGTTACAAAAAGCTAAAGAACAAGCCTTAGATAATCAAACAACTGATAATGCAAAAAAATCTTTCAATACATGGTATCAAACATGGGCTGCATACAATCAGATAGACATTACTCCGGAGGAACAAGTAATTCCTTTGGAAAAACTTCCACAAAATACAATCGTTGCAGAAAAAGAAATATCAAAAGTTGCCGTTAGCGAAGCTGATGAGCTTCCTCAAGAAGCAAAGACCAAACCTTTAGATGCAAAGATTGTAAATACATCTTCTGATATAGAAAATGACAATCTACCAAAAACAGATAAAGATTCATCTTCCACAGAAACAACAAAAGATATTTCTATAACAACCTCTTCATCAACAGAAAAAGTTGAAAATATCCAAAAAACAGAAGAAGTCGAAAAAACTTTACCAAAATTAGATTTAGACAAACCTTTGCTTAAACCTGAGCAATTAAAAAAAGAATTTAAATCCAAACAATCAGATATTGAAAAAAAATCTGAAACAGTAGTACAAACCACATCATCAAAAGCAATAAACAACATGAAACAAGAAGTGAATGTTGAAGTTAAAGTTATTGAAAACACCAAAGCACAAGATGTTGTTCCACCGGCTTTACTTGGTGAAATTCGATATAAAGATGCTACAACCGATAACTAAAAGGCTTAACATTGTTATTTGATAAGATAACCGAAAACAGACATTGGCAATCATTCTGCACCAATCGCAGAGCGTTTTACTCGTTAATGATAATAATCGGCGTATTCATTTTCACACTATTAGCTGAAATCATTGCCAATGACAAACCGTTATTTGTAAAATATCATGGAAATTATTATTTTCCTGTTTTTAAAACTTACTCCGAACAAACTTTTGGAGGAGATTTTCCAACACCTGCCGACTATCATGACCCTTTAATTCGTAGAAACATAGAGCAAAACGGCTATATAATTTTTCCCATTATTCCTTTTTCGTTCAATACGGTTGATTATGAACTGAATCAACCAACTCCAGCTCCTCCGTCTTCTAAACATTGGCTTGGAACAGATGATGAGGGAAGGGATATTTTTGTTCGCATAGTTTATGGTGTCAGATTATCTGTAATATTTGCATTTTTATTAACCGGCATAAGTTCCGTATTAGGTATCATTAGTGGAGCCATACAAGGCTATTTCGGAGGAAAAACGGATCTAATATTTCAAAGGATATTAGAAATTTGGGAATCATTACCTCAATTATTTGTATTAATAATCATAGCCAGTATATTTATTCCCACCTTTTGGAGCTTGCTGATTATAATGTTGGCATTCACTTGGATGAGTTTAACTGGGGTAGTGAGAGCAGAATTTTTAAGAGCCAGAAACTTTGAATACGTTAAAGCAGCCAAAGCTCTGGGGGTTAGTAACATACGTATAATATTTCGCCATATTTTACCTAATGCAATTGTTGCATCAATAACTTTTATCCCTTTCATCTTATCAGAAGCAATAATATCTTTAACGGCATTAGATTTTTTAGGATTTGGTCTACCGCATGATTACCCGTCATTAGGAGATTTAGTCAGACAAGGAAAAGACAATCTTCAAGCACCTTGGATTGGAGTTTCCATATTTGTAGTTTTATCTGGTATGTTAACTATGCTGATATTTATAGGAGAGGGAGTTAGAGATGCTTTTGACAGTAGGAGAAGTATCAAATGAGCTTATTATCCATTCATAATCTTACCGTCAGTTTCAATAATTCTGATAACAAAGTTGTCAATAATGTCAGTTTAGAGGTAGATAAGCAAGAAATTTTAGGAATAGTAGGAGAATCAGGTTCAGGAAAAACCATTACAGCGTTATCAATTTTAGGGTTGCAACCGACACCTCAGGCAACAATCCACAGCAATTCATCAATAAAATTCAAAGATATAGAGCTAATTAACAATCCAAAACTTCAACTTTTCAGAGGTGGTAAAATCGGTTTTATATTTCAAGAACCCATGTCATCACTCAACCCGCTACACACCATAGAGCATCAGATATCTGAAACCCTGATACTACATAATAATTTAAGTAAAAAACAGGCTAAAAAAGAAACATTACGCCTATTAAAAGTAACCGGAATAAAAAATGCCAAACAACGCATGCATTCATATCCGCATGAACTTTCCGGTGGACAAAGACAAAGAGTTATGATTGCAATGGCTATCGCCAATAAGCCGGAACTGATTATTGCAGATGAACCTACAACAGCATTAGACGTAACCATACAAGAACAAATCATCAAACTTCTGACAAAACTTCGCCAAGAGTATGGAATTGCTATAATATTTATCAGTCACGATCTTCATTTAGTACAGAAGATAGCAGACAAAATAGCTGTTATGAAAGATGGAAAAATAGTAGAGCAGGGTACATGCCGGCAGATTTTTGAAAACCCATCAAATTCTTATACTAAAAAGTTAATATCGTCATATAATTTATTGATAGAACATAATAAAAAGAATGAAACCATTGTTGCGAATCTTAATAATGTTTGTGTAAGATTTCCAATAAAAAAGAATTTCTTTGGAAAAACAACTCAATACATCAATGCAGTAGATAATATTACACTATCAATAAAAAGAGGACAAACTCTTGGTATTGTTGGAGAATCCGGCTCAGGAAAAACCACTTTAGGACAAGCGATATGTCGCTTAATTCCTTTTTCCGGAAATATAACAATTAACGATAACCAAATAAAATGGTCAAAATATGTTCAAATAGTTTTTCAAGATCCATACACTTCATTAAACCCCAGAATGACCATTGAACAAATAATTAAAGAGGGAATCAATGTTCACTTTCCTCATATGCAAGATGCTGAAAAAAATAGTCTTATCGTTAATGCTTTAAATGAAGTTGGTTTAACAAGTGATTGTTTATTAAGATATCCTCACGAGTTTTCAGGCGGACAAAGACAGAGAATAGCCATAGCCAGAGCATTGATTGTCAGACCTCAAATTTTAGTATTAGACGAACCGACATCTGCATTAGACGTTACAATTCAATCACAAATATTAGAATTACTCTCTCTTATTCAACATCAACGCAACCTAAGCTATATATTTATTTCTCATGATATGCGAGTTATCAAAGCTATTTCTCACGATATCGCAGTAATGAAAGATGGAAAAATAATAGAGCAGGGCACATGTCAACAAATTTTTGAAAATCCGCAACAAGAATATACAAAACAATTAATTAGAGCATCTATTTAAACAAGAAAGGACAAACAAAATGAGTAAAACAAAAGTATATTTTGGAATTTTAATCGCAGTCATATCCGTTATTGCAGTCGGTTTTATTATGAATATTGATATAATTACATCTTTTACTCACAAATGCTTAAATTATGCCGGTCAAAACATCTTATCCGTAAGTGCGGCAATTTGTGCGTTTCTGTTTTTGGGAAATAAAAATTATTGGCTTATAATACTTGCTTGCGCAGCTATTACAGCATTAATCATTCAGTCTGTTATTATTGCCGGAAGTCTAAATGTGATCAATTTAAGCGCCATGATATTAACTTTTATGGCTATTGTGTTTTTAATGAACTTTGCCAAACTACTAATTAACAAATGATAAAGCCGCAGAATATCTGTCAAAAAAAAGAAAGTAAATAAAACTCAAATAATTATATACGTTTTTTGACTAAAATATACGAACAATAACTTCATATTGGCTAAACTGTTGATTTTTGAAAGGGTAGACCTAAATGCAAAAACTCACATATCATTCTCAATTTAGTAAGCTTTTGTCGCATAATATATATTATGGATACTTAAGTGTGGTTTTTAGAGTGGTGTTATTCTTTTATGATAATTCATCACAAAAGATTCTTTTTATAGTTTTAAATAAAAGTTTACCGCAATGTCCAAACTCAGGAACAATTACAAGACGAGATTTTCTTAACGCTTTGTGTAATTCATAAGCACCTTTAACCGGACATACAAAATCCAATCTATTGTGCACAATAACTGTCGGAATATCTTTTATCTTTTTTATATCTTTTAATATATCACAATCACTTTTCATAAAGAAATCATTTACTCGATAATGCATAAAAATCCTAAGCTCAGCCAAAGTTTTTTCATCTAACTTTGTACAGTTATTCCATCTGGGATTCAAACTGCAACAAACACGTTCGTACCAACCATAAAAATTTGCAGCATCTAATTGTTTCTTTATATTTCTGGAATTAATTTCATTTGCAAAATATTTTGGTATATCTCCCTTAGCCTTACATTCTAAATCTTCCACAAAATCAGGATAATGCCATCTACACCCCTCAAACTCCCACCAAGCATTATCTTTATCGGCCATGAATATTTGAGAAAGCAACATTTTTTCAATTCTTGCAGGATATTTTTCAGCAAACAGCAACGCTAAGGTTGATCCCCAAGATGCTCCTCTTAATATTATTTTATCATTTATTTTCAAGTAATTAAGCAGCCTATCAGCATCATCAATTAAATCATTGGTTGTATTATTTTCAAGTTTACCCAATGGTTGTGAATTATTACACCCTCTTTGATCAAACATTATAATTCTATATTTATTTAAATTTGCAAACATTGCATGACGAGGACGAGCCCCTCCTCCCGGTCCTCCATGAAAAACCAAAATCGGCATACCTTTAGGGTTTCCATATTCGGAATAAAAAACCTTATGGCCGTTTTTTTCAGGAAGATAACCTTGATTAAAAGCTCTGGGTTCAAACCATTTTTTCAAAAAACAAAACATGTTTAACCTCAAATCATTTGCAATTTAACTTACTTTTAAATATATATGTATATTATTTTTACGTTTTAATATTAAAAGTAGGGCCAATTCATGTCAATCACATTTGGATATTCTTCAGAGGTTTATTTCATTGAACCGCAAGATATAATAGAACTTCAGGACACTTCTCTTGAAAAAATATCCGGAATAAAAACAAATCATGACATTGTTATTTTAATCGGCAATACAAATCAGGGTGAGCAAGATTCTTTAGTTTGTGGTAGAGAAATTATTAAACACGCCATTAACAATGATATTTCTCATGTTCCCGTAAAATTTGCATTTATTTCTCAAATATCACGCTGGAATATATTACCGTATTTATTAAAAAAACTTCGCAATAAATATAAATTTGAAAGCAAGAAAGTTTATCACACCACCCTTAATCATCTACGCAACCTTCATATCGAACGTGGGTTTCGCAATGCAGAAAATGCTTATGTAATATCCGAAAGAAGATGGTATATGACACCTGAAGTTCGAGCCAACAGATATAAAGAACTTCAATCATCAATTCAAAAAAACGGATTTAACGATAAGTTTCCCATATCAATAATGCTGTGTCGACGTTTTGGTATAAAAGACAGTGTTGATGACGGACATCACCGTATAGGGGTATGTGTAGAAAACAATATTGAACGAATAGCCATTCATTTCCGAGCTGCCGGTGCTTTGCCTCGTATCGTCCAAAAAATTGGCAATAAAATCATAAAAATTTTACCTAAACATCATGTTTAACGAGGTTTACACCCGCAATAATTTTGGTTATATAATCCCAATTCATTAATCAATTGCATTCTAAGCTCTTGACGTCCGTTTTTACGCCCTTCTATTTCCATATAACAAACACCTGTTTCTTCAGATGCTTTACTTGCAGCCAGATTAACCTGTGCTAAATTTTTATATCTTGAAACACCTAATACAGATGCAACAGCATCAAAATTATTTATTTTTGCATATTCCATTACTCTTTTTAATCGCATATAAAAACAAACATCACATCTTTTTCCTCTTTCGGGTTCATTTTCCAATCCCTTTGTTAATTCACACCAACGTTCATTATCATATTCCAATTCAATAAAAGGAACACCAAATTTTTCACATACTTTCTTATTTTCATCTGCTCGTTTTTTATATTCCTCAAACGGCCTGATATTTGGGTTATAAAATATCACTTCAAAATTTTGTTTTTCTTCAGCCAATATTTTAATAATTGCACATGAACACGGAGCGCAACAAGAAAGCAATAAAATTTTCATTTTCTTAAATCCTTTTTTTTAATTATACATATTCATTAAAAATTAGCAAATATAATTTATTATCACATTGTTAATGTATTTTTAGGGAGAATGATATGTCAATATTACTCAAAAACGTAACATTAAACGATCAGATTACAGATATTTTGATACAAGAAAATATTTTCAAAAACATATCTCCCGATCAATCTTCTTATGCAGATACAACAATAGATTGCCGAGATAAAGCTATCTTACCGGCTTTTTACAACAACCACTCTCACGTGCCAATGAGCATTTTTAGAGGTATTGGAGATGATAAAGAACTTTTTGATTGGTTAAACAATGACATTTGGCCAAGAGAAGCCAAATTAACTCCGGAGATGATATATTCTGCCACCAAATTTTCTATACTGGAAATGATAAAAACCGGAACAACATTTTTTTCTGATATGTATTTTTGCATGGATGCGATTACTCGTGCAGTAGCAGACATGAAGATCAGAGCCGCATTATCATTCGGAGCATGCGATTTGTTTGACGCAGATAAGCGCAAATCCGAAATTGCCAAAATCAATGCATTTATGGAGTTGCCCAACCCTGCTCCTGAGCTGATTAGTAAGACGATAGGTATTCATGCAGTATATTCCGCTTCACCTGAATTAATACGCTACAATGTAGAATTGGCTCAAAAAAACAAATTAAAAATTCACATTCACGCCTGTGAAACAGCCAAAGAAGTCGCAGATTGTCGTCAAGAACACGGTTGCAGCCCTATTGTTTATCTTGATAAACTTGGAGCTTTGTCGGAAAATACCATTTTGGCACATTCTGTATTTTTAGATGATGAAGATATTAAGATTTTGGCAGAAAAAGGAGTTTGGCTCTGCACAAATCCAACCTCCAATTATAAGCTTTCTTCGGGTGTATTTATGCTACAAAAATTGTTGGATTCCGGATGCAAAATAACCTTAGGGACAGATGGCGCAGCCTCAAACAACAACTTAAGCATGATAGAGGAAATGAGCATCTGCGCCCTTTCAGCCAAAATTCAAGATAATTCACCGACTGCGGGAACAGCATCAGATGTATTTAACATAGCAACTCATAACGGAGCTAAAGCTTTTGATATTAATGCCGGAGAAATTGTCGAAGGTAAATTAGCAGATTGTATTTTAGTAGATCTCAACAATCACCTTTTGGTACCAAACTACAATCTTATCTCCAATATGGTATATTCAGCAGACAGCTCTTGCATTGATACATTGATATGCAATGGCAATATTCTCATGCAAAATCATCATGTTGACGGAGAAGAAGAACTTACTGCAAATATGAAAGAACTCAGTAACTTTTTTAAAGATTAAAAAGCCATCGGGTCTTTATTTTTTTCATTATTGTCTTTGTGCATTGCCATCGGATCATTAGTATTTACTTTCTGCTTCTCGTTAGGCATGGCTAAAGGATCTTTGTTATAAGTTGTTGTAAGTTTAGGTCTTTTGTGTTTATAAACACGCCTTTCATCTTCAAGATAACAGTTTCCGTCGACACACTCTATCGATGCTTCATCACCATCAACAACCAACCACGCATTAGCGTTATTGATTCCTAAATACATAGATATAAACCAAACAATAACTATCTTAATCATAATATTCTTCTTTTAAAATTTTTTATTAAATTCCCATTTCCATGCTGTATATAGTATATTTTCTAAATTCACATATTTTGGAATCCAACCCAATATTTCTTTAGCTTTTTTATTATCAGCATACAAGACATCTGGATCACCGGCTCGTCTTTGCTCATATACAACCGGACATTTTTTTCCGCTCACTTTTTCTGCCATTTTAATTATTTCCAAAACTGAAGTAGGAATTCCAGTTCCCAGATTGATAAAACCGGAATATTCATTCAATTTTTCCACCGCCAATCGATGAGCAGATGCCAAATCATTAACATGAATATAATCACGTAAACAAGTTCCATCAGGAGTATTATAATCAGTACCAAACACTTTTATATTTTCTTTTTCTCCTTTAATTGCCTTAAATACCAGAGGGATTAGATGGCTCTCAGGATTATGACTTTCACCTATTTGAGCATCTTCATCTGCTCCAGCTGCATTAAAATAACGCAATGCAATATATCTCAGCCCATAAGCATTGTGATAGTCCTTAAATAAATTTTCAATTGTTAATTTAGTATGTCCGTATGGATTTATCGGTAGTTGAGGATGTTTTTCATCTATTGGTACATATTGAGGTTCACCATAAGTAGCGCATGTACTTGAAAAAACTATTTTTTTAACCCCAAATTCCAACATTACATCTAATAAATTTATAGTACCTATAACATTATTATGATAATATTTTTGAGGATTTACAACACTCTCTCCAACCAATGATAATGCTGCAAAATGTATAACCGCATCAATTTTATGTTTTTGGAAAACTGCTCCTAAAGATTTTTTATCCATCAAATCAGCTTTTTCAAACACTGCTTCATCAGCAACAGCCTCCAAATGACCACAACTCAAATTATCAGCCACCACACAATCATATCCATATTTCAATAAATGCTTGACCGTATGAGAACCGATATATCCGGCTCCCCCGACTATCAAAATCTTATCCATCTACCCTCCTTATTGAACCTCTGCCACATATTCATACCAAGGATTGATCAGAGCCGTAGAAGGCCCCAATATCAGGATATTCAACACATCAGCCGCCAAAGAAAAAGGCAAACATATTACAAATTTACCCAAACTGTTATCCTTAAAGTTGATGGCGGTATTTGTTGGCACCATTAAATATCCGGCAGATATATCTTCTCCATTGAAGCCAGTTCGTTGTGCCCACTTATCATTTGTAATCTGGCTACGTAGTAATATTGTTTGCTCCACTCCTGTTTCATCAACAATTTTCACGGTTTTATCTTCAGAACTTCTGCTTACCTTGAGCAAATATTCACCATCTTCAAATATAATCTGTGATTTTTTTATCGGTTGTTGATTAACGGTAATTTCTGTTCCTCTAACCTGCTCCAAACTCATTCCTTGAGTGTTAATCAATCCGCTTAACGGAAGTTTCTGGCTATAACTATGATAATTAGGCATAACACAACCATTCACCATCATACAAACAACAATTAATTTTATAAAAAACTTCATATTACTTACTCGATTTCAAATTTTATAGCTTAAATCATACATTAAAATCTGCAAATTGCGATAATATTTTAAAGGTTGTTCACTCCTAAAAATAAATATTTACATTTAAGTTATGTCAATCTAAATTGCTTTTGCCATAAAGAAAGGAACACATAATGCAAGACATGACCAAAGGAAACCCCACCAAACTTATAGTTTTATTTGCTCTTCCTTTGTTATTGGGAAACATTTTCCAACAATTATACCAATTAGCAGACCTCATTATTGTCGGGCGTTTAATTGGTATAAACGCTTTAGCAGCAGTAGGAGCGACTATTCCGATTTACTTTTTGTTTTTATTCATAACCTTTGGTTTCACAAACGGATTAACCGTAATCACCGCTCAATGTTTTGGTGCTAAAGATTATAAAGCCATGCATTCTTCTATTGCTCACTGTATTATAGCTTCTTTAATTTTAGGTGCTGTTATTTCCATTTCTCTACTTACCTTTTTAAGTCCATTATTAAAAATCATGAACGTTCCTCAAGAAATTATGTCTGACGCACATATTTTTATGTTTATACTTTCTGCCGGCATGATACTCACTATATTTTTCAACCTGTTATCCGGTTTTTTACGAGCTGTCGGAGATAGCAAAACCCCTTTATATTTTTTGGTATTTGCTTCAATCATTAATATTTTATTGAATTTATTTTTGATTTCTGTCATGAAAATGGGCGTTTCCGGTTCTGCTTTCGGTACCATAATCGCCATAAGTGTTTCTGTTGCAACTTGTTTATTATACATCAAAAAAAGATACCCCATACTGCACCTGAAAAAAAGTGATTGGAAAATACGCTGGAATTTTATGCGCAAACATTTAGATGTCGCTATCCCGATGACGGTTCAATTTGCTATTTTAGCTTTAAGCATGTTAATTCTGCAAAGCGTTTGTAATTCTTTCGGAACAGAGATAATTGCCGCATTCAGCTCGGCTATTCGTATCGAACAATTAGCCACTCAGCCGCTTTTAGCTTTAGGAATAGCAATGACCACCTACTCTGCTCAAAATTGGGGTGCCGCCAAATTACATCGTATCAGACAAGGTGTACGCAGTTCCGCATTTATGTCTTTTATTTTCAGCATCAGCCTTGCTGTTTTGGTTCGCTTTATCGGAGAAGATATGATTGCAATTTTTATAGATAAAAACAACCCTAAAGTTATATCCATCGCTTGTGAATACTTGAATATTAGTACGATGTTTTACTTTTTCTTAGGAATGATTTTTGTATTTCGCAACGCTTTACAAGGTATGGGAAAAGCCATTATTCCGTTATATGCCAGTATAATGGAACTTGCTGTCAGATCTTTTGCAGCTATTTGGTTGGCAAAACAAATAGGATATGTCGGAATATTTTATGCCGGACCGATTGCATGGTTAGGAGCTTGTCTTGTTGTTACTGTCGGCTATTGGTTGACTATCCGTCACTTTAACGATAAAGGACTGCGAAGTTACTTGTTATCTTCCAAGCAATTACAATCGACAACTCCTCAATTTCCGGCAGAATAATTACAAAATTTTAGACAACAAATTACCTTTATGAATATAGTTAACATCTTCAAAATTATGCACTTTATTCCAAATTTTTGCAACCTTATCAGGAGTATAATCTTTATAAACAAAGCTCACTCTATAATAATCAGCAACAACATTTTTAGCCTCAGCCGCCACACAATATGCATCTGTGTCAAACAACATTGTCTGACATTTTTTTGATAAAACTTCATATTGATGACCGTTTTTTCTGACTTCAATCCGCTTTTCATTACGCAAACAATCTTTACACTCATTGTTGCGAATACATACTGCACTGGTAAATAAAGGATTATCTCCGTAAATTTCCCACACAACCGGCAATGGAGAATTTTTTGTGGTTTTTTGCAGATTTGATAATAAATCTTCCGCTGGTAAAGTTATTCTGCAAGCACCAAGTTCTTTTGCCATCATCATTGCTTGGGTATTAAACATATAAATTGGGGCATCAAAGCTCAAATCAATCCCCTTATTCGGCAATACAGATTTCCCCCAATAATTTGCAATTTCCCATTTTTTAAAACCGGCATCACATAATTTATTTATTAAATTTTTCCATAAAGTAATATTTCTGCAAACTGTCGGCAAAGCCAAACGTATTTTATTTTTAGGTAATAAATTCAACTTAGAAACATCAAAATCATCACTCAACAACACCACTACTTCTGCCACATCAGACAAATCCAATAACTTCAAAGCTTTCGGTTTGTCAGTTCTGATAATCCACTGAGGATTATTTCTCATAGATTTTATAACTTCCGGCAAATTACCTCGTTTATATTGCGGAATAATTTTCATGTATAAATTTCTGCGCAATTCATTCAAAACAGATACCGGCACAAATAAATCATCTTTGTTTTCCACATCTAAACTTGATAATACAAAAACGGTATCCCCGCTTTTTTCAAAAGCTTTTCTAACACTTTCTTCAACTTTTTGCGGTTGGTTTGCTTTTTCAAAAATACCGGAAATTTCAACATTATTATCACCTGAAGATGCTGATATTTTATTTTTTTCAATCCTAATCTTCACATCAAGCGGTATCTTTTGTTCATACACAAAAGGCTTGGGTTTGGTGTAATCATACCCTCCTTTAACTTTGGTTGAAGATGCCAAATAGACTTCCAATCCTTTGTTTAAATCCGGAGATTTGAAAGGCAAATAAACTTCAACCTCTTCTCCTTTTTTAGCCTCAAATACATTTTTTTGATTAACTCTCATCTGTTGTATAGAAAAACCAAATGGTTTCTCAAGATCAGGAACTTCAATCTGCAAGCCATCATAGCGACCAATTTCATAATTAGTCTTAAAAACAATACTTTTTTTAGAAAATTTAGATATTTCTCCGATTTTAAGTCCTCTGTGACCGACAAAGTTTCGATCCACGATATTTTTATCTTTCCCATTAAAATGAAACTTACACCACGGACGAGAAAAAATCTGCTTAATATTTTCAGCTCTGTTTTCAACAGGTTTTCCATCTAACAAACGGCGATAATAATCAGTTACCGCAGCCACATAAAGAGCTGTTTTTTTGCGCCCTTCTATTTTCAAAGAAATTCCAGGAATTTTCAATATATCTTCTTGCAGAGCCATATCTTTCATAGAAAAATAATGTTTTTTTCCTGTATCACCTTCAAATTCAGCTCGACATGGATACAAACACTTTCCTCGATTAGCACTACGCCCGCTTTCAAAAGATGAAAACAAACACAATCCGCTATATGAATAGCACAAAGCTCCATGTACAAATGCTTCAATTTCCAAATTAGGAATATCTGCAATTTCTTTTATTTCACCTAAAGTTAGCTCTCGAGCCACAACCACACGAGAAAAACCAAGCTTCTGCAATGTTAAAGCACCTTCTTTATTATGCACTGCCATTTGCGTACTGGCATGCATTTCCAGCTCCGGATAACTTTCTCTTACAACTCTAGCCACACCCAAATCTTGAATAATCACGGCATCTGCATTACAACGAGAACAAATATCCAAAGTCTGTAAAAGTTGTGTTAATTCATCTTCTTGCACTACGGTATTAACTGCAACATATACCTTGCGTCCCAAATGATGAGCATATCCCACAAATTCATTTAAGTTCTGCTCATCAAAATTAGTAGCAGTAGCTCTGGCTGAAAATTGTTGCAATCCCAAATAAACAGCATCTGCTCCATAATAAAGAGCAGCATATCCTGCTTCGATATCACCTGCTGGTGCTAAAAGTTCTGTTTTCATGCATAATTCTCCTATTAAACCTCAAATTATCCGAGTAATTTCAGTTCGTCAACAAAAAAGCGGTTCAGGTTTACCCTCACCGCTTTGTTGGATTTTTTTACAAATCCATCACGAACCAAATTTCCCAAATGTTAGCCCTAATTGTGCCATCGGAAGTCAAAACTTCAATTTCTCGGCTCTCAACAATTTTACGCCATCCCACTTTGGATAATTGTTCATTAATGGCTCTAAAAATACTGGCATGATTTATTGCTCTGCAATGCCTCTCACTAATAAGTTTCCAGGACTTTCCATCTATTTTAGAAAGATTAAAAGCATACTTCTCTGCCGAATCTCTAGAAGAACAATAACCACAGTCATGACGTTGACAATAAATCGCAAATTTTTGCCCATTACTTTCAACAACAATCCCCATCGGTCTAGCATCGGTTCTTAACCGTTTAGAAATTATACCATCAGCATAAAGCATTGGAAATCTAAATTCCTCTCCGATTTCATTAACCGCACCGGTTCTTTCATTACCTTGCATACCAAGTTCTTGCTTAAGTATTTCCAATAAAGCCATTTTGTCTTCCCGATTAAATTCCAATGATTGCATCAGATTTTTAACCGCATTAATTTTCATTGTTTTCATTATAATAATTTTAGTTATACAATAATTTTTTATTAAAACTTGTCAGTATCCCCCTATCCTAACCATTCTCCATCAAGGGAAAAGATTATCTTCTACTTTTTTTCTTTTGCATCACCATCACAGGCAACAAAGATTGCACTTTAGGGGATTGCACCGGTAATAAACATACACTATCTTTTCCCCATTCTTTTTGCAAATATGCAATTACTTCCGGTTTTGCGCATTCTGGCACATTCCATTTCACATCTTTTTTAAAATGTTTTGGTCCCCCATAAAGAACCCCTATCCCCCAGCCACCATTAAAAGCCCTAATATTTTCCACACTGGCCGGTAATCTGACTTCTTTTATATCTTCCGTAATAAGGTTAATATGCAAATCTTTTAATTTATGACAATTACTCAAATCAAGCACTTCTAATTTACCAATATTACCGCTTAAAAACAATTTTTCAATACTATTCGGTAATCTCAACTGTTTATATGAACTCATTGAAAATTTAAGTGTTAAATCTTTTAAATTAACCAAATTACTCATATCAAACATATTATATTCATTATGATAAAGCTGAATTTCATTTATATCTTGAGCCGGTTTTTCAATAAATATATTTAGATAGTGATTATACTTTAAACGTTCTATTGATGTCGGTATACTAGAAATTGGAACCAGACTACACACTAATGCTTTTAAATTACTAAAATGTGAAAATAGTCGATAGTCATCATTTAAACAATAAAACTCTTCAACAGTATCCAAATTTATATAAGACAACCACTTATAAACATCTGTACCTCCAATGTTCAAACTTTTAACCTTATGAGCTCCTTCAATAACATCCGGAAACTTACAATTTACTTTTAAATATTCAATCTCGTCAGCAAATCTCACACTATTTGGAATAGAACTAAAAGAAGATAAATCAACATATTTCAAATCTGAAAAATCACAATGTTCTCCTATAATTCTATTACCTTCAGCTTTTAAATTATCACCCTTAAAATTTATAATTTTTTTAGCTACATTTTCATACATGTTTGATCGATCAATTCTATAATTAATCTCCGGACTAAAAACAAAATCATCAGGCAGTTCTGCACCCATAATACAAATTTTATCAAAATTTATATTATTTATATCAACACACACTTTACCATAAATATGAAGACTGGATATTTTTAAAGAATCTGCTATATCTAAGTTTATCTTTATCTGATTATCACTATTTAAACATAACATATCCAAAGTTTTGTTACCTCCAAGTCTGATGGTTTCATCTCCGGTAGGCGTCAAATATAAATTTTTCAGCTTATCAAAATCTGAGAAATCCAAATTTGTACTTTCTTCAAGTTTTTTTATAGTTAGACTGCTAACCGAACTAAAGTTTTTAAGCAACGAAATATCTTTATTTTTTATCGTTCCCAAAATTTCAACATTAGCTATTTTTAATTTACTGAAATCATAGTTCACTAAACTATCTGCCTCAACCACCAATCTAGGAATAACAAATTCCTCATCACCGCTGGCATTATGAATATCCAAATAACCGCCTTTACCATCACGATAAATACCCAAAGAATTAAGTACATCATTTTTTATGCTATCATTTGTAACTAAATCAGTAATATTATCGTTCCCCATCAAACGTAACACCACATCTCTGGCCGGCAAATTATAATCATATGCTACAATTGAATTACATGTCCCTCTTACTTGTTTTACGACCCCTTCATTATATTCAATGGTTACTACCGGTTTTAGCTCACCATCTTTGGTTAACTTACGTAAAGAATAAATTCCGCTTTTTCCTTTGCTAAGCAATTTATCATAACTACCGCCACCAACGCAATTATGAGCGGCACTGCCTTCATAATCTAGTGCTTCCGGTGTCTTGAGTCTGACTAGTATAACTTCGTTTTGCGGATATTCTTTGACAACTTCTAAATCACTTTTGCTCTCAGCAATAATTTCAGCTCTGGTTTTCTTACGTTTGTTTTGAGCATCAAAGAACTTATTTGCCTGATTAACAATCCCTCTCCAACCGCTTTCTTTATCAAAAAATTTATTAAAATAACTTTCCGAAATAACTTTCTCCGGATTTTGCACAATATAGGCCGAAACATAATCATAAATATGACGGGCATCTTGATATAAAAATGAATCTTCAAATATTTTTGCATCAAAAATCAAATCACCGTTATCATCTTTTTTCATGCCGGAAAATTCATTTTCCATAAGTTCTTTAGTCAAATATTTACGCAAAATTTTTAGAGTACATAAAGTTGCTTTCGTTTCATCAGAAAGCATCGCAAATCTTGTGGTTTGTGTCTTTTGTTTCAATCTTTTAAGTAATAATGTTTTATTTTCTTTAAGTTTCTTTATCTGTTCACTGATTTTACGCCTATCAGTTTCTTGCTTCATTTCTTGGCGCAGGAAATTAATTTTAGCCGTTATAACCGCAATTTCTTTTTGTTGTTTTTCTTTATATTCTCTTTGCTTTTTGCCACTTTGCACCATATCTTGCAAATACGCATCAACACTATTAGCGTTGTCGTTTACAAATAAATTGCGCAAACAATCCAAATATTCTCTAAAATTAGTTATAATCAAGGTGGCAAGTCCTTTTTATACAAAACTTGCCACAATGTATCATATTCTCAATTAATATTCAAGCTATTTTTGACAAAATTTTCACTAAAGGTAAAAATCTCTTTTCCCGTTTTCAATCTCAGTCAAATGCTTAGCTACAAATTCCCGAACTTTTTCTTTAGGAATGTTCCCCAGTTCAGATTGAATTAAAATTTGCCCCAACTCTTTTGTCTGTTCAGAAGCATAATCAACCAGATACTCTTTTAAAGTCATTAAAGCATTCGGATGGCAACAATTTTGAATTTGCTTAGACTTACAAAGCTCCATAAATCTATCACCGGTACGTCCTTCCCGATAACAAGCCGTACAAAAACTGGGTACATACCCCATCTTCATCAGCCAATATATAATTTCATCAAGAGTTCTGTTATCACTCACATCAAATTGAGCCGAATTCTCATCTTCCGGCTCCGGATGAGCATATCCTCCCACACTGGTCTTTGATGCACCGCTAATCTGAGAAACTCCTAAGTGTAAAGCACGCTCCCTAACCTTAGGACTTTCTCTGGTTGATATTATCATTCCGGTATAAGGCACAGCAATTCTTATACACGCAATAATCTTGGCAAATGTATCGTCATCTATACCATTATCAAAAGAATTAGGGTCTATTCCTTCTGCTTTTTTTATTCTCGGCACACTGATTGTGTGAGGACCAACGCCGAAAACAGCTTCCAAGTGTTCGGCATGCATCAGTTGTCCCACAAATTCATAACGATAAGATTCAAGCCCGTAAAGCACACCCAAACCCACATCATCAATACCACCTTCCATAGCTCTATCCATAGCCTCTGTATGCCATGCGTAATTATGCTTAGGACCTGTTGGGTGTAACTTTTCATAAGATTCTTTATTATAAGTTTCCTGAAATAAAATATATGTACCTATACCGGCATCTTTTAATTTTTTATAATTTTCAACGGTAGTTGCTGCAATATTTACATTAACTCGGCGAATTGCTCCGTTTTTATGTTGAATTGAATAAATTGTTTTTATTGAATCCAATATATATTCAATCGGATTATTAATCGGATCTTCACCTGCCTCCAAAGCCAACCGCTTATGACCCATATCTTGCAATGCAATAACTTCTTGTCTGATTTCATCTTGGCTCATTTTTTTGCGAGCTATCTTTTTATTTTTGGCATGATACGGACAATACACACAACCGTTCACACAATAATTAGAAAGATAAAGTGGCGCAAACAATACTATTCGGTTTCCGTAAAAATCTTTCTTAATTTGTTCAGCCAAAGCAAAAATCCGCTGATTTCGTTCTTTATCTTGGCAATCGAGCAATAACAAAGCCTCTCTATGCGACAAACCTTTTCGTTGTTCGGCTTTTTCCAATATTTCATCAATTAATTGTAAATTATTTTTATTATCATCAGCGTATGCTAAACTATCTAAAATTTCCTGATGACAAATAAATTCTTCAGCTTTTGCTGATTTTGGATTATAAACCATAAAGTCCTCCTTATGGGGCAGATTTCTCTTTCCCGTCAGTTTCAAACAAAAATTAAATACAAGACGAATATGCCGTCTTTACGGTTACATTTGGCAAATTACCGATTTTACCGCTCATTGCACTGATTACATCATGCGGAGCATCTATTGCCACACTAATGATATTAACCTTTTTTGCTTTATAAGGTATTCCCATTCGACCGATAATATAATCTCCGAATTGATGCAATATTGCATTAATTTCTTCGGCAGAATCTCTATTCTCTGCAATAATCGCCACAACTGCAACTTTATTTTCCATATTTATTCTCCAACAGATTAAATACGCATTTAATCTAATGTCTTTTGCTCCAAAAAACAAGTATTAACTTCTTTGTGCATAATATTTTGCCCGTCCTTCATTTGCCAACAAATCAGCCATTCTGTTTCCCATCGGATGAATTTGAAAAACATGTTGATGAGCTTTTATTTTTTCTAAAGAAACACCCTGTTTTCTGATTTTATAAGCCCAATATTCACAATATTTATGGTTCAAAAATTGCTCTTTGGTTCGAGGCTTATCTTTTATAACATTATTAACATATAGCATTGCTACTTGTGAATCTGTATAAATAATCCCCTTACCCTCACTCAAAATACTTGCCAAATAAATCGCAAAAAGCTCGCCTTCATTATTTGTGCGAGCTTTAATCCAGTTAGAAAAAGTTCTTCTTTTTTGCCCATCTATAATTGTTATTCCTATGCCGGCAATTTTAGTTTTTTCATCAAAACTTGAATCACAATACACTTTCATCTGCGTGCCTCCTATCCTTGTGGGATAAAAACAAAGTACAAAGACTGGTCCGCTCACAGTTCAAATTTATATCAATGAATTAATTTACTTTTATTAAAATTCAATATCAACAATCGTTTAGGGGGAGCTTCACTTCAAAAGCGCAATACTCACCATATTTAGAGCGTAATCTTATTTTTCCTCGCAAAACATTTACTATCCGAAGTACTATTCCTAATCCTAAACCGATACCGTTATCATCTCTTTTCACTTGATAAAAATCATTAAAAACTTTATTTTGCTCGCATTTGTCAATTCCTTGTCCATCATCAATAATCCATATTTTTATATAATTATTTTTCTTTAATGTACTGATAAGCACTTTATTTTTTGCAAACTTAAATGCATTATTAACCAAATTCCTGACAACCCGTTCTACCAAAACCTCATCATTACAAATACTTAAAACCCTATTTCTACACTCAACCTTAATATTTTCAAAACAATGATATTCCACACAAATTCTGCAAATTAATTGTTGCAAACAAAATTCACCAATTTCCGGTTTTATTCCTCCACTATCTAATTTGGAAATATCCAAAAAGTTATTTAATAATTCTCGCAATCTAGATACAGATACTTGTATTTTTTTTGCCACTTTTTTTTGACTGATAGTCAAATCATCATCAGCCAATGCGTCTGCAAATAATTGAATAGCTTGCAACGGTTGACGCAAATCATGAGTAGCTTGAGCCAAAAAATAATCTCTATCTGCAACAGCTTTTACCGCTTGTTCATGTGCTATCTCTAACTTTTTTTCTCTTTCAATCAAATCTGATATATCTTGAAATGTTCCGACAATTCGCGGTTTTCCTTTCACAAACAACCTATCAGCTCTAAAGTGACAATCCACTACCCTGTTATCTTTAGCTAACAACCGCACTCTTCCTTCAACCGGTTCAAAGCCAATTAAAAGTTGTCTTAATTTTTCCTTATACAAAGGTAAATCCGTTGGAAACAACATCTCTTTAATTAAATTTCGATGATTTATATTTTTTTGTAATTGTACCCCGAAAATCCTATACATTTCCTTAGACCAGTAAAATTTCTTTTGTTCTAAATCCAATTCCCAATAGCCGATTTTAGCCGTTCGTTCAGCAAAATCCAAACGACGTTGCATCTGAGAAATTTTACTTAATAAATTTTGAATATATTTATCTTTTTCCATTTACAAAACTTATATTAAAGGAACATTAAACAATTCCTCTCCTATTTCATTGGGCAATTTAAATACCCAACCATCATAAAAGAGTTTGTTTGCCTTAATATAAGCATTAACAGTTTGTTTTGGTAGAGGGGTGGTTTTTAAATCTATAATCATAAAATATTCATTACCATCGGTATAAATATCATAACTTACAATCAACCCGCCATACATTGAAAAAGTTATTTGCCTGTGTTCAGGATAGTTATTATTATCAAAATTATTTATTTTCAACACATTTTCCGCAACAATATAACTTGCTGTATCCAATATCGGCACCAAAGGCACCGGAAAATCTTTTTCATCAGTAAACAAGGCTTTTGAATTGGTTCTGGATATTGTAATATTATTACTAGTGATTGATTTTACGATATCTTTAGGAAATTCCAAAACGGGTTGCATAATCCAAGAATAAAATTCTCTAGGCAACAAGAATACTCCATCAACCATCCATATTTCATTTTTATGAGCAGGTCTTATATACCAAAATTCTTTTGAATCTGTACGTTTTCCGACAATAACATCATCTAATTTTTTACCTTTTGCATAAGTTTTCACTCTGACTCCGTTTGTTCCCAAATCAAGTTCTTCAGCCAATTGTTTGGAATAATCTCTTTGCGCATAATAAGTTGCATTATTCAAATTCAATAAAATATTATTGAGCAAAATAACATTAATGTGATATCCGTCAGCTTCTTTTACATGCCAATATTTATCATCATGTTCCAAAGTAACAGTACCAGCATCTGATATAACTTCTATCTTGTCAAAATTTTCACCATTATTAAAACTATTGGCAAATACCAACTTTCCGTAAGATTGTGTCGGAAAACGCCAATTTGTAAAAATCAAAGCAATTATCAACAACAAAAATCCGATAATTACACATAATTTTGCAGCTTTTATAATCTTATCAGCCTTCATAAGCCATCATCTCCGCTTGCTTATATTTACGTTTATTATGCCTGTTCATTACAATCATCATTACTATTAAAAAGCCTATCGGAAGCATAAAATTAATCAACACCCATACTCCCCAAAATATTTTATACAATAATTTGATATTATACTTATTTTTTTCTTGTTTTTTTTGTAATTCATATTGTTTTCTTTGCAAATCTTCAATATCCCTAACCACTTTAACGGATGGAATATTTCCTTGCTCTTTAACCATCTGATTTATTTCTGTTTGTTTGGCTTTTACTTCTGCCAAATCATTATTAATCTTTAGGGATTTATTCTGATAGATTCTCTCTGCCAAATTATACAAAGCAGCATCTAAAGTCCAAACATTGATTTTATCCTGTTTAACCGGAGGCAACATCACATCTTTATTGCTCAAATACCTTAATGCACGTTCTACAAACATTAAGTTTCCGCTATACGGAATAAAGTTATACACTTCCTGATATTTTTCATCATTTGCATTCCAAAGTTTGGAATTAAGCATATCACTGTCAGAAACAACAATCAATTTACTGGGATTAATAGATATACTTCTAAATGCATATTTTCCACTGATATAATCTTTAGTCATTAAATACGGTTTTTGATAAGCGGAAACGAATATACCTTCAGCTAAAACCGCAACCGGCAATCTCATATCTGTTTCTTTTATATTTTTAGAAACCATGTTTAACGAAGTTCCTAATACATCTTCGATAAATGCAATTCCACTGCTATTTGAAGTCATTAACAAATTATACTGATTGATCTTTTCTTTGGGCTCCAACTCTATAAAACCGGCAGTATTTAGCAAAACATTATTAATACCGTCTACAACCTGATGATTATTTTGAGAATACACATTAATCCAAAACGGATATTTTTCTTTATTTTTATTTTTTGAATTAATATATCGATTATACATCATATCGGCAGCAACAAAATTTCTGTCTATTGTGATACCTGCTTTTTTTAATATTTTTTCCAAACCGTTTGGAGCAATCATCAGATTATCATTCATCAAAGCAATTTCTGATATCGGATCAACAAATACCAACAAATTTCCGCCTCTAATTAAATACTGATCTATTGCATAATTTGTTAAATTTGTAATACTTTTAGGGTTAACAATCATCAAAACATCTATATCATCAGAAATAATTGCAATATCATTATTAACAAATTTAAATTCAAAGTCATCTTTTAGAGCTTCTATAACCGGCCAATCAGGTTGAGTACTAAATATATCATCAGGTGCTTTTACACTAACTTCCGAAGACATGACACCGACTATGGGCTTTTGTTTTTGGTCTAACCTTTTCAATAACTTTGTTATATCATATTCCAAATAATCTTCACGAAGCGGATTCAAAAAAGGTATCGTTCCGAAATTTCCGTCTTCATTAGTAGCAACCAAACCAAACCAAACTTCAGTTTCTTTTCCGGCAATACCAAACTTATCAGCTTCCGCAGCTTTATCTGACAGAGGAGCAACTTCAATTATTTTAATACTTAATTTATTACCTGATTCTAACTGATATTTCTCCAACAACCTGACAACATCAACAGCATAATTTTTCAGTATATTATAATTTTTCCAATCTTGACTAACAAAAAGGCGTAAATATACATTTTTTTTATTATTTTTTAACCAATTTTTTGTTTCTTCACTGATACTGAATTTTTTATTATTACTCATATCAGCCATTAATGGTCTTGTTAACAGCGTAATAGCAACATTCACAGAAACAAAAGCCACAAACAGGCAAAGACAAAACAATCGGAACTGAGATTTTTTCAACATTTTATTTTCTCCGCCAACCTATCGCAACAATATTAACCCAAAGAGCCGATATTATTATGGTTAAAAAATAACAAATTGCCCCCACTGATATCCTTCCGGCAATTAAATTTAGAAAATTAAGTCTGAAACTTAAACTTTCACCGATTAGAATTAGTATTTCTGCACTATATTTAACCGGTATCCAATCAGCAATATTAATAAACATCACAACCAAACAACTTGCTAAAGCAACCACATAAGCACTCACCGGCATATCTATATAAGCAGAAACCATCATGCTGATTGCACATAAACTACCACAGGCCAACCATAAGAAAATATAATTTAACAACACTGTACTATTGTTTACCCCACAAAACAAAGCATATAACAACCATGTTCCGAAAGTTGACAATATCATCAAACCGCACAATCCCCATATAGCTAAAAATTTAGCTAAAATTAATGATGTATATCCAACCGGTAAACTCATTGTTAACTCCAATGTTCCTTGTCTTCTTTCATCACTCCAAATTTTAATTGTGAGAGCCGGAATAATAAATGCAAACAAGATTATTTGAGTCTTAAAAAAAGATAATAATTCCGGCTCGGCCAATTTACCGAAATCCGGATACGCAAACACCCCACATGTTAAGAACAGAGAATATACAATAAATATGAACCACACCATTCTGCTCAAAAAATAAGACCTGAATTCTTTAACAAAAACCGGATAAATATTTTCCAACATATTTCCTCACTTATCAAAAGTCATGGAACGAAAAGCTGTTTCAATATCATTGGCAGGAGTAAGACTCTTTAAGCCGTCGGGAGTTGTATCACAAAGCAACTTTCCGTGATTTAACAATAAAACTCTATCAGCAAAAGCCTCTACTTCTTCCATAATATGAGTAGAAATCAATACTGTATGCAACCTTCCGTAATTATGTAAAAAATCTCTGATTAAAAATTTCTGATTCGGATCAAGTCCCTCTGTCGGTTCATCAAGTATCAATATTTGCGGTCTGTGGATCAGCGCACCGGCCAAAGCCACTCTACGCTTAAAACCTTTAGATAATTTATCACATTGCTTATTAACAACATTCTCCAACCTCAATTCTTTAATTAAAGAAACGAAATTATCCACAAAATTTTCATAACTTAAATGATGCAATTTTGCCATAAATTCCACATAACTCGCAACAGTCATTTCCGAATATAAAGCACCATTTTCCGGCACATAGGCAAATGATTTTAAAGCTTCGGTTCTATTTTCTGTAACAGATAAATTATTTATTAATACTTCACCATCATCAGGGGCATAATACCCGCTAAGCATTCTTAACAATGTTGTTTTTCCGGCTCCGTTAGGTCCCAATAAAGCCGTAACCCCTTTTTCCAAACAAAAATTAATTCCCGACACGGCTTTAACATCGCCAAAAGCTTTTGATAATTTTTTTACAATCAGCATAATTCCTCTCATATGCATTTAAACTTATCAACATCTTAACAAATATTTTTTAATATTTTAACAATTATTTTCATTTTTCAAAATCTTTGGTGACAAAATATTTATTTTACGTTATTGATATAATAGTTTTAATAAGGAATATAGCTTATGTTAACAAAAGATACCTTCAGCAGAGAAGAAACTCGCCACCTTAAAATTGGTTTTGGTGTAGCAATGGGAATACTGCTTATTATTACATTCTGGATATTAGCAGATAACCGAATTAATCACCAAGAAGCCGGCACCTATTACCCGCTCCATGCACGCTTTAATCGTACAGACGGCTTATTGGTTGGAGATATTGTACGCTTAGCCGGCATGAATATCGGTAAAGTTGTAGATGCAAAATTAGATTCTGAATACAAAGCATTGCTCACTCTTGAGATAAAAGATGACATCAAACTTCCTGATGATAGTAGTGCATCTATTGTAAGTTCCGGAATAATGGGCGCCAAATATATTGAAATTGAACCCGGCGGATCAGAAGATATGCTCATTCCCGGAGATGAATTTACATATACTCAAGATGCTATGGTTATCGAAGAACTTGTTGATAGAATTATCAGCATAGGCAAAGCAAATCGCAACAAATCAAAAAAATAATTAAGGAGATATCTTATGAATAAAAGACCGGTAGAAACCATTATGGGAATAGTTGTTTTAGTTGTTGCAGCCTTTTTTGCATATTTTGCATACAATGTATCTGACTTACAAGTTGTTAAAGGATATAATGTGAGCGCTCGTTTTCTTAAAGTTGGAGGCCTCACCACCGGATCAGATGTACGTCTTAATGGTATAAAAATAGGCACGGTAATTGCTCAATCTCTTGATAATCAAGATTATACCGCTGATGTCAAAATGAGTTTATCTTCAGATATCAAACTTCCGATTGATAGTGAAGCCGCTATTGTTGGTGATGGATTGGTCGGAGATAAATTTATTAAAATAATCCCCGGACACAGCAAAGAGTTCCTAAAAGACGGAGATACAATGCAAAACACCAAAGATTTCAAAACTCTGGAAGATATGGTGGGAGAAATCATTTTTATGGTGACTGATAATGCATCTAACTAAAGCTTATTTATTATCAATCGGAACATCTGCACTGTTATTATCTTCTGTTGCACATGCCTCTAATTATTCCGACACCAATCTTGCCCGTATGCAAGCAATGGATAAAATCACCGGACGTGTCAGTGAAATAGATATCCCTGTCAACGGAGAAATGAAATTTGGCAGTTTTTCCATCGTAATCAGACGTTGCATAGCCAGTTCACCTGAAGAAACCCCTGAAAACATTGCATTTGTAGACGTTGCTGATAACTATAACAGTGACACCCCTGTCAATATTTTTAAAGGCTGGATGTATTCATCTTCCCCTGCTCTAAATGCCGTAGAACACCCGATTTATGACGTCTGGCTCCTTAAATGCCTCAATGGTAATCCCAATCCGCAAAATTTATTATCGGCAGAAGAATTGTCTCAAAGAGATAATCTTGTTTCCACACAAAATATTACTGAAAATACAGCAGAGATTCCCTCCCCGATAAACGAACAAGAAGTTCCTATTGGCAACAAAGATATTATTTCTCAACAAACTGATAATAGTCCCCAAACAACCACACCGGAAGTTATCTCCGTTGTTGTTTCGGCTGATGAAAAAGAAAAAGACAGTCCTAAACAACTTTTTCAAATAGAAGAACAACAACAAACTATCGGAGAAGATGTTATTGTATCAGATCAAAATGTTGAAGAAAACGGATTCGAAGAAGAAGAATAATTTCACTTCCAAAAATTTTTTGTAAATACAACCAATACCGTCATAACTTCTAAACGTCCGATAATCATTGTTATCGCTAATATATATTTAACCGTATCAGAAAGAGAAGCATAATTTCCGGTTGGACCGATAATATTACCGATTCCCGGTCCGCTATTAGTCATACATGCAATTACTGCACTGAAAGATGTCAAAAAATCATATCCGCAAATTGAAACAATTATAGTAATAAAAGCAACTGTAAAAGTGTACACAGCCAAAAATATCAAAATTGAATAAGCAACATCCCAAGAGATATTACTCTGTCCAACTCGCAAAGGCACCATTCGATTTGGCTCCAAAATAGATATAAATGTTTTCTTTATTTGTGCCCAAACCACTTGCCACCTGAATATCTTAATTGATCCGGAAGTCGAACCGGTACAACCTCCTGTCAGAGCAAAAACAATAAATACTGTTCCGGCAAAAACTCCCCATTTTAAATAATCCGCTGTAACAAATCCTGTTGTTGTAACAATTGATATAATATTAAAAGACGCCATTCTTAAAGCTGTAAAGAAGTCATAAAAATCATTACTCCACAACCAAATTGTCATTAGCGCAATATAACATCCTAAAACCTTAATAAAAGCTCCAACTTGTGCTGATCTCAAAGAGTGTATATTTCTGGTAGCCAATAAGCTATGATAAAAAGTTAAAGGAATTGCCCCCAAAAACATAAATAATATAATAACCCATTCAATTGTCGAACTGTTAAATGCTCCGATAGATGCATTTTTAGTTGAAAATCCACCGGTTGCAATTGTAGACAAAGATTGACAGACAGCATCAAACCACCCCATTCCGGCCATTTTAAGAGAGAATAAACAGGAAAACATCAAAAGCAAATAAACCAAAATTATTCTTTTGGCAATATAACTGATTTTAGGCATAAATTTTTCATTAACATCAGAGTTTTCTCGCTGAAATATTTGCATTCCGCCAATCCCCAAAAAAGGTAGCAAAGCTATCGCAAAAATAACTATTCCGATTCCCCCTAACCCATGTAAAATTGCTCGCCACAACAATAGTGATTTTGGTAAGATTTCTACATTTTTATAAATTGTTGCACCTGTTGTGCTGATACCTGACGCAGCTTCAAAAACAGCATCAGATAGAGGTGTTCCGTACAATACAAAAGGAACTGCCGCTAAAATTGCAACAGAAAACCAGCTGCAACAAGTCAATAAATAACCTTGTTGCAGAGATATATTATTTATCTTATTATTATTCGCCAAAAATAAAGAAACACCGATAAACAAAGCGACTATTGATGCGGTGACAAAATAAGACCAATTTACCCCGGTATAATATATATCAACACCGGCCGGTATCAGCATAGCCAACCCCAACACGCTGATAAAATAACCGCTGATCATTAATACCGGTTGCCACATATCTCAACTCCTAATCAAGAGCCACGTTTTTAGAATATCCCAATTCCACCAATTCTCGATTAATATTCTTATCTCCGATTACACAAATTGCCGTAGCAACAGATGCTTTGGTATACGCTTTAATAAAGCAATCAACTTTTTTTCCGTTAACATTATCATAAAGATATTGGGTAGCCTGTTTTCCTTTGGTAGAATAAGGTTTCACATAAATACCATACAAAAACAACTCCACACCGGAAACAACCATTTCATTCGCATTTATAACAACCGCTGTACCTGATATTTTTTTTGGTTCCTCCAAATAAACCAAACCAAGATTGTTTTTTTGAGAAGGCATGTTTTTTACAGAAATTTTAGAGTTGTTATTATCAATAGATCTCTGAGCAGGTACTTCGGTATCGGTTTTGATTGTTTTTACAATCGGAGCTGCTTTTGCCTTTTCAAAAACTTTTCTACCGCTTGATTTATTTAACACATTAACAGTTTCTTCGGATTTTTTATTATTATCAAACGCATCTAGCTTTGGCATTTCTGCAACAATATTTTTGGCTTTACCGGAAACTTGTTCTGTCGAGTTTTTAAGAAGTTTCCAATACCACAAATGCACTTCTGTCGGTTTCACACCTGCGAAAGTAGGTGCCAAAAACATTATTAACAAAATCAACAATGTCCACCAAGGTTTGCGTAAAGGAAATGTTACAAACAAAAACACTCTATGAAAAAACTTAGCCCACCCTTTTGCCGGACCAATATAATCATCTTGATCATCTCTATGTTTTCGTCTTACCATTATTCCTTACTCCCAAATTTTTGCTTTAACTCTTCTATTCTTTCCGGAGATATCCGTTCAAATAGTACGTCACCCACTTCAAACGGAGTTCCTTCTCTAATAGCTCTAATTTCTTTGCTAACATCAAAATCTTGCAAACAAGGCATATCATCAGATTTTAGACCCAAACGTTCTAACATGGAAACTGATACTGTTGGCATAATTGGAGCACTTAAAATTGCAAAAATTCTAATCAAATTAATACAATTACGCAAAATAGCTGCAGCTCTGGCTTCATCAGTTTTAATCACTGTCCAAGGCTCCGTCACCGAAATATAATTATTTCCTTCCACCCAAATTGCCCGAAGTTCGTTCATTGCTTTGCGAAATTCCATTTCATTCATATATTTCAGATAGTCATTTACTCTTGTTTGTAATGTGGCAATTAATTCTTTTTCAACTTGAGTATCTTCTCCTCCTTCTGGAACAAAGTTTCCGATTTTAGAAGATGTCATTTTGAGTACACGAGAAACAAAATTACCCAACACTCCGTTCAGATCTTTATTAACAACACCGGCAAATAGATCAAAACTGAATGACGAATCAGATCCTTCTGGAGCATTACTCATCAGCCAATAACGCCAATAATCTGCCGGAAATTCTTTAACAGCATCTTCGGCAAATACTCCTCTTTTTTCAGATTTTGAAAACTTACCGCCTTCATAAGTAAGATAACTCATACCTTTAAGATAATCAACTTGTGTCCAGTTTTCTCCTGTTCCGAGCAATGTTGCCGGAAAAGTAATAGAATGATAAGGTACATTATCTTTGCCCATAAACTCCACATGACGAACATTATCGGCATCAAGCCACCAATCTTTCCAATTTCTTGTTTCCGGCTTTTCGTCTGCCCACTGTTTGGTAATTCCGATATACCCGATAGGAGCATCAAACCACACATAAAATACTTTATCTTCATACCCTGGTTTATTAACCGGAAATCCCCATTTAAGATCACGGGTAATACATCGAGCTTGCAGTCCTTCTTTAAGCCATTTTTGTGCAATTGTATAAGCTACATCTGGCCAGAATGGTTCTTTAGTTTTCACCCATTCCGCCAATTTATTTTCCAATTTTGGTAAATTCAAAAACAAGTGTTTAGTTTCTCTGACTTCCAAATTAGTTGATCCAGAAACAGAACTTTTCGGATTAACCAATTCAGTTGGTTCCAAAACTTTGGTACAATTTTCACATTGATCTCCTCGAGCTTTATCATACCCGCAATGTGGACATGTACCTGTTATATATCGGTCTGCCAAAAACATATTATCATCTATCGAAAACACTTGCTTGATAGCTCTTTCTTCAATAAACCCGTTTTTATCCAATTGTTCAAAGATATGATATGTAATTTCCTTATTTTGCTCACTTGATGTACGTCCGAAATAATCAAAAGATAAATTAAAATCTTTATAAGTTTGAGCATGACGTTCATGATACATATCACAATATTCTTGAACTCCCATACCTTCTTTCAAAGCACCGACTTCCGATGTTGTTCCATGCTCATCTGTACCTGCAATATATAGTACTTCATTACCCATCATTCGCATATAACGAGCATAAATATCAGATGGTAACAAACAACCGACCATATGTCCCAAATGAGGAACACCGTTTATATAAGGCAATGCAGAAGTAACAAGCACTTTAGACATCTTTAATTTTCTCCGTTTTTTATTATTAATTCTGCCGAATTTTACAACATTTTACAAATATCTCAAGAAAAAATTTAAGAAAATACGTCTTAATCAAATTTTGATATAAAAAAATATCAAAACATTTTCAAAAAAACAAAAACCGAGCACTTTCAGCTCGTTTTTTTGTTTGATCTATATTTTCTTATCAATCTCATCATATTGGCAAAATCCTTTGTATTTTTAATATCCTCAACACTTTTATCAAGCTTAATCCGCCAATTCGGATATTCAAAAACTGTTCCCGGTGCATTATCTAACACCACTTGCCGATAAATATCACAAAGTCTTACCAAGAACAATGCACTTTGAGTTTTGGCTCCATATTCATTCACTAACAAATGTAAATTATCTTTCACATTATCAATATTCATATTTTGAGACTTAAATGCCTTAAGCATATTATCGCAATCCACCCTTCTTCCTTGCAAATTGGTCAAATACTGTTCCTCGTTAACATACAAACCGCAATTCTTAAATACCTCAATATCATTATTTTCCCAAAATCCATAAGCTGTTGCCTGATCATGAGTAGATGGCTGTGCCAGTGACAAATATTGATATTTTTCCGGAGCAATAAACTCACCGTTTTTTTCTTTTTGCCTAAAAAACACTTTATATGAAAGCAACCCATGCTCTGCCATATACTCTCTAAATCCTTCAGGAACAGTTCCCAAGTCTTCACCTATAAGCAAACATTTTGCTCGATTACTTTCCAAAGACAAAATTGCTGTCAATGCTTTAATATCATAGTAAATATACGCTCCCTGCACAACCGGATTATCATCTTCAAAGAATCCCCAAAAAAGTCTTCTTAATCCCATTGCATGATCAATCCGCAAAGCACCTGAATACTTCATATTTTCACGTACTAATCGAATAAACGGTGCATAATGCTGTTTTTTCAGCTCAATTGGGTGATATGGTGTAAACCCCCAACTTTGTCCTTTAGGACGCATCGGATCTGCCGGAGCACCAATTCCTGCATCTAAGACATATGCTTTAGGATTTTCCCAAACCTCAACTCCATTAGATGCTGCTCCTATTGGCATATCAGAATAAATACCAACTTTCATACCTAAAGATTTTGCCAATTTTTGAATATTTTTAATTTGCAAATCCGCCAACCAATGGCAATAAGCATAAAAGTCAATCCTTTCTGCATATTGTTGCTTTAAAATTTGAGTTTTTTCAGATAATATATCACTATATCCATCATTCCAATAGCGCCAAAAATGACTATTTTTATGAGTTTCTGCCAAAACTTCAAACAAACACAAATTATCTAATAATTCACCTTTTTCTTTTTTATAATTTTCAAACAATAATTTTCTATTTTTATCAGCATTATTCATAAAATAAGCAAACATTTTTTCTAAAATAGAAAGCTTAAAACATAATACCTCTTTATATAATACTAACTCAGATGTATTTAATTTATTTATATAATTTTTATTTTTTTCAAAATACAATTGAGCCTCAACAGAACATTTAAAATCTATCTCACTTTGCAGATGTATATAAGCATAATTAACAAACAACCTACTTAAAGTACGATATGGCGAAACATCACATTGATCAATTTTAAGTTTGTCATATAATTCTTTATCATCAATAATATAAGGAGACATCACCCCTAACGGGTTAATCCCAACGACATCTCCTCCATGCTGTGCTGTTAATTTTACAATTTCTGCCAAATCTGCAAAATCCCCTATACCTATACTGTTTTTTGAATGCAGAGCATATAGCATTACAGACACACCAAACAATCTCTCATGTTTTTTTATAAATTCAGACTGAAAACAAAGAACAGGGGCATATATTAATAGAGATTTTTTATTTTCAATTCCATTACTAACCACAACATCATAATAACCAAATTTAATATTAGTTAATTTTATATCTTCACCGGCAATAATCTCTTTATTAAAAACAACTTCTCTATTTTCAGATCTAATAACAACATTATATATTCCATCACCTAAGATAGTAAAAACAATTTCTTCATTATCATAAAAAGACATCACATCTGGTAATATTGGAACTTGTTCCAAATTGGAAATATCCTTATCATAATTAATAAAATCCTGAAATCCCATAGCTTTCAAAAAGAAACTTCGTATTTTATCAGTTGTTACATGTTTTTTATCTGTTTTATCAATATAAGAAGAAGATATCCCTACCAATTCTGCTAATTTTTTAATTTTTTCCATATTTTTCTCAAAAATTTACGTACACACACAGAGATTTTATTTACTTTAAACACATTTTATCATATTATTCAAACTACAATATTACAACACAAAAGAGATAATGATGAACAATATACCAGATAACTTATCTAACTATTTACTACACCAACGTTGGTGTAATTTTAAATCCGAAATCCAAAACAACCAAATTAAAAATATTAGTTTAAATCAAACAACTTATGACAACGACAATAAATTACTAATCATCGGAAATGTTGAATTCATCAATCAAGAAAATAAATATTTTTTGATGCCTTTGAGCAAAAATAACAATCCCCTGCCTTCTCAAACTATAAAAATTAACAATCAACACTATTCAGATGCCACACAATGCGCCGATTTTTGGAGTAGCTTAATCAATCATTTACAACAAAATCAAAATACAATTACATTTCCTAATGGCTGGCAACTTAAATACCATATAAATCATGATAACACAAAAATTAATGACAATCTGCACTCAATATCGAAACCTTTAAATATAGAGCAAAGCAATACAACTATTGTCGTCGGAAACAAAGAAATAGCATTTAAACTAGAAAGAATCCTTTCCTTTAGTTCTCAAAATAACCCTGAAATTGAAATGAATGAAAAATTAATGAGAGAAAATTGTAGCGTAATGCCTAAAACTTATGGATATCTCACTATTAGCAATTCCTCCGGACAACATTCATCTTCAGGTATTATTCAAGAATTTATAATTAACAAAGGAGATATGTGGAATCACTCTTTAGAGTACTTAAAAAACAAATTAAATACAGAATACCCATACAAAAATACTCTTACTTCTGGCAATTGTCCTGAATTTATTAACTTATTTTCTATACTTAGCCAAAAAACTGCAGAAATGAGCAAGTGCTTATCCAAACCAGATAATAATCATCAATTTACTCCTAAAATTGTAGATGATAACTTCATACATTATTACCAAAAACAACTTTCAGTACTGCTATATCAATCACATAACTATATTAAACAAAATATACAAAACTTACCTAACTCCACCCAAAAAATAGCAAATAAACTATTAAAAAGCTGGAATACATCAACCAACAATTTTATCCTTTCACAAATAAATAAAATTAAAAATTCAGACAATAAGGGATACATTTGCAGAGTACATGGAGATTTTCACCTCGGACAAATTATGATAACACATGACGAAGATCTACGTATTATTGATTTCGCCGGAGAACCGGGCCTTCCAATAGAACAACGTAAAGAAAAACATATTTATATGCGTGATTACGCTGGAATGTATCGCTCCATAAAAGGTTATCTTGAAGCTGTTGCTATTGAAGAATTTACATCTCAAGCTACAACAAAAGAAGAACAAAAACATCGTAAACAATATGCTGAAAAAGCTCTAAAACCATTAATAAATGAAGCAAGTCATCTATTTTTAGGGAAACATTCTTTAGACAACCCTTGGCTAAAATTAGAAATTTTACGCAAAAACTTATATGAAATTAATTATGAGGTATGTAATCGCCCCAAAATGGCTCATATCCCCATTAACGGATTAAATTTATTACTAAACAATCATCAACCGCAAATTTCTAAAAAATTAAGTCGCTAATTTTTCATTAAAAAATCCGGAAGCTTTTTAAGTTTAGAAGCACCTGCGGCATGTTTATGTCCGCCCCCGCCTAAAGATGATGCTATTTTAGAAACATCAACTTCATCTTTTGAGCTATAAAAAGACAAATTCCAAGTGTTTTTCTTATTCATATAGAAATTACACATAAAATCATAACTTTCCAAATTTGGAACAGAATCAAAAAATTCGGAATATCCTTGTGCCATATTGGCACAAATACACTTATATCCCATATATTCGCTTTCAAAAGCCATATTATGAGAAAGTCTGATGTTTCTTATTTTTATCCAAGATAAAATTGCTTCACCTTTTGCCACCATTTCATTAATATTAATTGTGCCATCTAGCAGATTATCCCAAGTTTTATCTTCCGGCCGATTTACTCCTAATGACTGAAAAGCATATTCAAACGGACGAACACGCTTATCTCTCAAATCAAACAGATCATTTAACCCTAAAAGTACCAACCCTTCAGGTTCATTTTCATTAGGATGAAAATATTCCCATGTTAATCTCATTGCAGCAATTCCCACACGACGTAATCCTTTTATTTCTTTACTACCGTTGGCCACCATCTGATTATATGCTTCAATAACAGAAACATGATGATCAATCCAAATCAGTTCTTTATCTTTGTTTAATTCGTTCATAAAATCCAAAGGAAGAGCTATATCACAAATAATTATTTTTTCATGTTTTCTGATTTCATCAAAAGGAATCTCCATATCATGGTTTAGTCCCATTAGTTCAATTTCCGGAAACATTCTTTTCACAATAGCTGCAGATCCTTTTCCATCATGATCTGCAATATGATATATACAAAGCATATTTCTTCCTCCTACAACTCAATTTTCATATTATCAAAAGCCGGAAACACATTTTCTGGCGTAAGTTTATTAATTTCATCAAAATCACATTCACTTGCCATATGATTCAATATAACTTTTTGAGGGGCAATAATTTTAATATAATTCAATACCTCTTCCAAACTAGCATGATATGCCTGTCCAAACGGTGTGGTTAACGGCATAATCAAAAGCTTAACCTTTTTAGATGTCAATATCTTCAAAGTAGAAGCGGGTATTTTCTTAAAATCAGCAATTTGTACTACTTCTCCGTCATTAAACATAAAACCGTTTGAAGGAGTATTATGTCCGCATAATTTTAGCGGTACTATCTTAATACCTTTAATTTTAAATTCTTCAGCTTCTTTAATTTTATGAGCTACTAAACTGGGAGTTGAAATTACATCTTTAACTTTTTTAGGAGAAGTTATCAGATAACCAAATTGTTTTTTTATAATTTTCAACACCTTACTTGTTGCATAAAAATCTAAATTACACGCATTTATCCTATTAATTTCTCGCAAATAATCAATCCCATGCAAATGATCAGCATGAGCATGAGTATAAAGCACGGCATCAAGACACTTTATCTGATTATCAATCAGCTGCATTCTCAAGTCTGGTGAAGTATCAACCAATATTTTCACACCGTCAAAATCATAATAAACCCCAGCTCTTCGACGCCTGTTGTATGGATTATTCGGATTACATACTCCCCATCCGCTACTTAAAGACGGAACACCCGGAGCAGCCCCTGCTCCCAATATAATCACATTTGTCATCAAAATTCTCTCCGTCCTTTGTCACTTGCCTTTCTAAACAAATTACAAAAATTATCAGAAGTAATTTGAGCTATTTCCTCAAAAGATACATCTTTTATTTGTGCCAATTTTTCTGCTGTGTACCTGACAAAAGCAGGTTCATTTCGCCTCCCTCTCTTAGGTATCGGAGCCAAAAAAGGAGAATCCGTTTCAATCAACAATTTATCTAATGGTATATTTGCAAAAATATCTCTCAACTCACCACATTTATTAAAAGTAATCATTCCGGAAGCTGATAAATAAAAACCGATAGAAAGCGCAAACTTTGCTAATTTTTCAGAAGAGCTGAAACAATGAATAACACCGGTAAATGTTTTTTGCTTATAAGCACTTTCCAATTCTCTTATCATGTCGTCATCAGATTCTCTATTATGAATAATCAGAGGCAATCCGGTTTCTTGAGCTGCTATAATATGTTCTCTAAGCAACTTTATTTGCAGCTCTTTCGGAGCATAATCATAGTAATAATCCAATCCGGTTTCACCGATACCTATTACTTTTTTATGGTGTGTTTTAGCAATAATTTCTTCTGCTTTAAGTTCCGGATATTCATTTGCATTATGAGGATGAACACCCACTGCCGAATATACAAACGGATACTTTTCCGCCAATAATAACTGATTATCAAATTCTTTCAAATTATTTCCGGCATCTAAAATTATATTCACCCCACATTCTTTTGCACGTTCAATAATTTCAGAAGTATCATTTTCAAAATCATCAAAATCCAAATGGCAATGACTATCAACTAACATTTAACCTCTCTTAAACTTGCTTGCAAATATTTACCAAAACATTCATTAAAGCTTGTTTTTTATCTAAATTTAAGCTGTCTGTTTCATTAAACACCTTAACTGCAGAACTCCAACAATCGGCAATTTCTTTAACCTTATCAGTATTTCGTACATATTCGCACAAAAATTTCAATATCAATTCTTTTACTAATTCATAACTTTGTTCACTGACAATAGCCATATTACAAAAATCCAATACATCTGCAATCTTAAATTTAGCTCCGCTTGAAACCAAAGAACAAATAGCATCATAAATTTCTGCCGCATCATTATCAGCATACAATAAAGCCTTACCGATACTTCCTGATGCAATATTAGCCACCCTTTTAACGTCTTTTTCATTTAACTCAGGTCGATATCTCCTGAGCAAACTTGCAATTTCTTCATTTTTAAGAGGCTTAAGTTCTAATTTTGCACATCTGGATTTTATTGTAGGTAACAATCTGCTTGGATTGTGACTTAATAATATCATCAACACTTTTGCCGGCGGTTCTTCCAATATTTTCAACACTGCATTGGCAGCAGCGGAATTCATATCATCAACGCTATCAATAATCACCACACGCCAACCATCTGACGATGATTTTTTTGCCAAAAAATCATTAATGGTACGAACATCATCAACCCTGATATATGCGGATTTTTTCAATTCCTTAAGTTCAATGGGTGATAATTGTTCACCATCTTTAATAGCTTTAAGTATTTTTTTTCTATCTGTATCGGTATAATCTCGTTGTAAAATTTTAAAATCAGGATGAGCATTTCCGGCAATAAGCTTATAAACTTGAGTGTTTGCTGTAACATCAATATTAACATATTCGTCTTTTTTTGCATAATCTGCATTCAATATAAATCTGGCCAACTTAAAAGCAAAAGTTGCTTTTCCGACTCCTTTTATCCCTGATATCAACCAAGAATTATGCAAACTGCCATTTTGCCAACATCTTAAAAAAAATTGCTCAGCTTCTTGATGTCCTAACAAATAAGTGTTAAATTGAGGTTCAAAAGAGGTATCAGTTGTTGTCATTTATCAGCATCCAAACCTTTCAGTAATTACGTGTACTATTTCCTGATGCAATTCCTCTATTGTTTTATCCGCATTTAAAACGACACACCTTTGAGGATCATTTTTAGCAATTTTCAAAAAACCATCTCTCAAACGTTTATGAAACTCAATATCAATGTTTTCAAATCTCAATTCTTTACTTTTTTCGTTTAATGCTCGTGCAAAAGAACGTTTCAATCCTTTTTCCGGCTCAATATCCAAAATAAATGTTAAATCAGGCTTAAAGTCACCCACCGCAAGCTTATATAAGGATTGTAAATTCTCATATGACACTCTGGCATTATGCCCATAGTACTGATAAGCAAAAGTAGAATCTGCAAATCTGTCACTTAAAACCCATTTATTAGCATTTAACGCCGGCCAAATTTTGCTTACTAAATGATGATGTCTGTCTGCAAAAAATAACAAGGCCTCTGTTATTGCATCCATTTTATCTTGACTACCGGTAATCAAAAGCTTCCTTAACTCTGTTCCAAGTTCTGTTCCTCCCGGTTCTTTTGTAGTTATCACATCGCAATCTTTTACTTTAAGAAAATCGTCCAACAACTTGATTTGAGTGGATTTTCCCGTGCCTTCACCACCTTCAAATGTAATAAATTTTCCCACCATCAGTTAGCTCCGGAAATCAAATAGTTTAAGTTTTTGCGTATTTTGCCCAACAAACCGACTTTTTTAACATTACTTGCTGCAATCAACGGAAATTCCATATCATCTTGCCCCTCAATTTTCACCTTAATAACACCGAGCTTATCTCCGGCTTTGACAGGAGCTTTTACAGGTTTATCATATATTGCAACGGTTTTAACATTTTTGTACTTATTTTTTTTCAAAGTTTTGACGACATCTTCGGCGACAACCATATCTACTTTTTCATTAACTCCATACCATACAGGCATATCTGCAATTTTTTGTCCTTTTTTTAGAATTGTATAATTATCAAATTCTCTAAACCCCCAACTCATAATCTTATTAGCTTCATCTGAGCGTTCCTTATTAGAATTTAATCCGGTCATCACTCCGATAAGACGTCTGTCTCCTTTTTTAGCAGAAGCAGTCAAACAAAAACCGGCTTCTTCAGTATGTCCGGTCTTTAAACCGTCGGCATAAGGCATACTGTACAACAATGGATTTCTGTTTCCTTGTCTTATATTATGATATACAAATTCTTTTTGAGAAAACAAATGATAATACTGAGGAAAATCGGCAATCAAATGTCTGGCTAATTTCGCCAAATCTTCCACAGACATTCTATGATCGGGATGAGGCAAACCGGTCGCATTTTCAAAATGAGAATTATTCATTCCCAATTCCAAAGCTTTTTCATTCATTTCCTGAGCAAAACTTTCTTCATTGCCGGACAAATTCTCAGCCACTACAATACAAGCATCATTACCTGACTGAATAATTATCCCTTTCAATAAATCCTCAACCCTGACTTTATCTCCGATTGATAGAAACATTGTTGATCCGCCACTGGCAGCACCACCTTTTCTCCATGCGTTTTCACTTACAGTAAAAGTATCATCTAAGGATAAGCTCCCATCTTTCAATTTAGAAAAAACGATATAAACGGTCATTAATTTACTCATAGATGCCGGTGGTATCATTTTATCCGCATCTTTTTCAAACAAATATTGTCCTGTATCATAATCCATTAATATCAAATTTTTTGCTTTTGTTTCTACGGCACCAACTTCAGATGATATCAACATCAAAGAACAAATAGCGGTACATAATTGTAAATTCCATGTATTTTTCATCTCAATCAAGCTCCTTAATCTTGTACAACTTTAGCGTTGTACACACCAAAATGTTTTACCTTAGCCAAAGTAACCTCAGCTTCTTTTTTATGGCTGAACGGTCCGACTCTCACCCGATAGAACTTCTGTCCGCTGACCGTTACATAATAAATATTGGTTTCACCGAATTGATCCAATTGTTTACTTAGATTTTGAGCTGCACTTTCTTTAGAATAAGCACCTGCCTGAACAAACCAACTTCCTTTAGGATAAGCTCTGATAGCTTTCGGATTTGCATGCTCGGCACCAATTAACTGTAAAGGCTTAACCGGTTGAGTTGGCACTTGTTTTTTTACATTATTTCCATTTGTAGCACTTATGGCAGCGGTTTTATCTCCTAATAAAGCAGCTTTTAATTGCTTACTTTCTTCTGCCATAATCTCAACTCTGACTTTTGCTGTTCCCTGAGTTTGGAATCCCAACAATTGAGCTCCTCTTTTGGAAATATCAATTATTCGATTTTTTGCATAAGGACCTCGATCATTAACCCTCAACACCAAAGAACGACCATTTTCCAAATTAGTAACTTTTACGATACTTGGTAACGGCAATGTTCTGTGAGCTGCTGTCAAAGCATGCATATCATAACTTTCACCATTAGCCGTTTTTTTAGCATGAAAATCCTCACCATACCAAGAAGCAACTCCAACTTCTGAATAATTATAATCTTCTTTAGGATAATACCAATTTCCCATAATTTTATACGGAGCACCTACTTTATAGGTCCCACCCTGTCCTTTTATGGCTTCAACTTGAGAATAACTTCCCCCAATTCTCCCATATGTACAAGCATTAAGGCTCAGCAACCCGAACATTATTAACGTTATAGTCAAGATTCGTTTAGTCATATTCATTACATTCTCACATCAACAAATTAGTTTATTCATAAACTACATTTTTTTTAGCAGTTCGTAAAGTGGATTAATTCGACTTGTGTAATTTTCTTTCAGGAACAGGTATCGCAAAACCGATATCTTGATTATAGTTCTTAATTTTTTGCAATAACATATAATCAGGATAACCGTCTTGTGGCATATTTGCTTCTTTCTGCACTTTTCTGACAGCTTCTCTTGTTTTTGTCCCTAACTGTCCGTCCTCATCAAGTTTAAACCACCCTAACTTATTTATAAATGTCTGAAACTGCAATATATCTTCTGTTTTGAGTCTGGTTGCCGGATTCTTTTTAATTTCTTCCCATTTTTTAGCAGTTTTAATATAATCCGCCAAAATTCCTATTGCCAAAGCATAATTTTCAGAACGATTCCATTGCATTATTTTATAAAAATTTTCAAAAACCAAATAAGCTTTACCTTTTTTACCTTCCGGAACTATTATCGCTCCTTTAACATCAGGATTTACGGTAATTTTTTTATTACTCACCGTTCTTACCCCTAGTTTATGCCATTCAGCAACGGTTTTACTCTTATTTCGTCCGCTTAGAGAAAAATCAAAATTCCACGGCAAACTTACTTCCATTCCCCATGTAACATTTTTATTCCAACCGATACTACCCAAATAATTGGCAGCAGAAGCTACTGCATCATCAAAAGAACGCCAAATATCGATTTTATCATCTTGATCAAAATCTACGGCATAAGCATTAAATGTAGATGGCATAAATTGAAAATGTCCCATTGCACCTGCCCAAGATCCCTGCATTTTTTCCGGTGCGATTTGCCATTTATCAATTATTTTTAAAGCTTCATACAATTCATTTTTAAAAAAATCGGAACGCCGCTTATCATAACTTAGCATAGTTAAAGAAGCTATTGTATTAAACCCGCCGAAATTACTTCCGAAATTAGTTTCCACTCCCCAAAAAGCAATCAAATATTGTGGTGGTACTCCATATTTTTTAGAAACTTTATTTAATAAAGGCCTTAACTGTTTATAATATTTCTGTGCTTTCTCCACACGTTTTTTAGTAACTGTTCTATTTATATAATCAGAAGAAGTCAGAGCAAACTCTACTTGTTTCCTATCTATTTTCACCACTTCCGGATTTGATTGATAATAACTATATTGATAAACTTTATCCAATGTTTGTTTTGAAATACCTTTTTTCAGCATTTCTTTTTTTAATTCTTCCAACCAACACAAATATTCTTCAGGCACATCATCAACAACATTTGCAACGGCACACCCCGTTACACACATTAACGCTAATGCAGAAACAGCCAAAACTTTTTTGATTCCAAACATGACCAAACACTCTAAACAAAAACTTATTTAGAGAATGATAACATTGTTGTTTTAAAAAATCGTTTAATATTTATTCTACAATAGTAGGCCACGGATAATCTTGCGGATTAAATTCATCAAACATTAAATCTGCAATATATTTTGCTATCAACTTTTCATTAAACAATTGATAATATTTTTTCCAACCTTTTTCTGCTACCGCCATACGTTCCTGATTATTTTTACGATAATAATCTATTTGTTTATACAAATCATCTTCATCATTAAAGAACGCCATTTCATCTTTAGTAAACAAATCATTAAATCCGCTATGAATATCAACAATAGCCAAAGATCCGTTCCCCATTAAATGAGCCATTCTGTCAGATGAATATAAATAATCATGATTACTTCTGTTCAAACACAATCCCATAGCCGCATTGGCAAACACTCTTTGATATTCCCCTCCGGTTAAATTTTCTCCCATAGCTCTTGAAAATAAAACTTTATTCATATCAATATTTGCGGTAATTCTTTTAAGTATTTCGCTTGTTTTCATTATTGTTCCGCAAAATTCACGTTCACTTTTAGGGCTTGAAGGAAATACCAAATCCCATTCAGGATTCTCAATTTCAAAAGCTTTTCCGGTTTCAACTGATGCATCTACGGGGTTTGGCATAAATCCAACCTTATGTCTTTTGGTATCAAACTGACGCAACAATTCTTTGTCCGCTGTTGTAATAATTGTATAATCCACCAAATCAATTTTAGACTTAATATGTTCAATATTACTGGGAACAATCTGAGGGTTAATACAATCCACATTCCACTGTAAAACTTTAGTATTAGGCAATGCATTTCTAATTCTACGCAATGTATCAGGCGTAATTGTATCAGCATGCCCCAAAATTATTCCATCAGGTTGTGTATCAACACAATATTCAAAAAACAATTCATTAAAAGGCTTTTTACCTAATTGTTTCAACTTACCGAAAACCGAAAAAGCCTTATTGATATCTCTATCCGAAAAATCCAAAACATTATGTCCGTTTCTAATCAAACCATGAGATATTTTATACGGAGCAATATTAATATAGCACCCTATTCTTTTAATCAGATTAAAATTCGTACAATGAATGATTCTTTTTGGTGTCATATCACAAACCTCATTTATTATCAAAATATTTTTTGAGATTCTATAAACAAAACCCACAAAAGTAAAGGATAAAAAAACAACCACCTGACAAAACAAAGTGGTTGTTACAGTAACAATAACAAAATCAACTACGAGCTTTTGCTTTTATCATTGCAATAGTTTTCTGAACCCAATTCCTTTTTGGTTTACCCATATTATCTTTTGCCGCACTTTTTAACATTCTGTTTTTCTTTATCTTCGGAAGTATTTCCTCAATTTTTTTTGCATCATTTTTCGCAACAATAGCTCGCTCCATTACAGAACCAAATCTGTCATCTCGTTCTTTCTTTTCTTTTTCAAAAGCCAAATACTCATCAACCGAAAAAGTTATTTGCTTACCATTTTCATCAAAATAAGGTTCGTTATCACTACGATATGACATGCTGCCATCACTCATCATTTTAAATGTAAACATATTAAAACCCTGTAATTTTCTATTTTCATCAAAAACAGGTTCCCCATAAAAAACTTGCGCTCCACCTTTTCTTAAAAGTTGAACTTCAGAAGTACATTTTTTCTCTCCTGTTTCAAAACTTTTAACAAATTTTTCTTTTTTTATTCGTTCAATGGTTTCTTTTGCATTTTGAACATCTCTATCACTATACTTTCCCATTTTTGCCTCCACAAAAACTCCTAACTCTATATATTCTACCATAATATATATTTTTTTCAATATCAAATCACATAATCTGACACAACAAATTCCGTCCACCGGCTTCAATAATTATTTTACGCTTTTCAGAACTTATGTTATCATAATTGTTGGGTAATAAAAATGTGCCGCTCATGCATTTGTATGTACAAGTCATGTCCCATGTTTATCCGCTTGTCCGTATAAACTAATAGCGGCACCTTTAATGACCACGTCCGACACCTCTAACTATCATTGTCCGACTTGTTCGGACAACTTGAGGAAATTTAAGCGAGATACTCCCCTCACACCGGAGTATGACAGGAAAGTAGAGCCGAAGCATGACCATTAAGGGAAGGAGCCTTATTTCTACCCTCTTAAAGGAGGAGGATTGTACCCTATATGGGAGAGGATTCTACCCTTATTTTCCTCCCCATTGATGGGGGAGGATTAAGGTGGGGGTGAGGAATACCGCCAATTGTCATGTTGAGCGAAGTCGAAACATCTCATGAGATTCTTCGACAAGCTCAGAATGACAATTTAGAAATTTTGAAAACTATCGCTTGCGTGTTAGAATTTTATGTGCTTAATTTATTAAATAACAGGTCGAACTGATGATTAATATTTTTTATAATTTTTTGCCTTTGCCCCACATTTTGACGATGAACCAGAGCTTATCGAGATGAATGCGGATGTTATTTTTCTTGTTGTGATATCATAAATGACAACCCCACTTGTGAAACATGTCCCAATGAGCTCAAACTCGACATCTGTCCCAATAATCCTTACTGTTCATGTGTAGGCGAACTGGAATAAACTAAATCTATATTCAAGCTCAAACCTTCCTCCATATCAACAAGAAAAGACCTTAGGTTTTATCCTAAGGCCTTTTTTTTGGGACTTATATACAAAACTACCCAAAAGGGAGGTTCTAAATGATACGCTTCCTTGAAAATATACTATTTAAGATTGCCGCCTATGTTTTATTTCGGCAGATTATCGCGTTTAATAAAAAATGGACAGGAAAGACCGATAATATGCACGGCAAATATGCCTGTGATATTAACGGACAACCCTATGTTATGAGCTATACGCTAGAAAAAGGCGAAAAAATCACCTTTGAAGATTTAGAGCGTATAACGATGACAAGAATGAGTTCTTAATATGTTTATTATTCTTTCGTGTGACGGGTCTTTTTGTAGCTTAAGGAATGTTTCTTCGCTTACATCAAAGACCAATAGATAGCCTCCACCGTTTCTGAACCATACGATAAGTTCATTTCCAGGTTGGTATTCAGTATCAGCATATATAGGACTGTCAACCTCTACTGTATTATCTATTATCATTCCTTATGTACTCCGCCATTAACGACAAGATGAATTACTTCTATTGACGCTATGCCGTCGCGGTCAACGCCGCGGACGGCTATGTCATATTTTCCTGTTTTTAGAATGATTTTCTGTATTCCGTCATTATTACGCAAAACCTCGGCGGCAAAACCTTTTTTTGCGTCATAATCCCAGTCCCATTGCCAAAGCTCTATATCGTCGCCTGTAGCCTTAAAGATAACTTCCTTATCCCCTTTGTCGCCAACTTCTTTCCAATCAAACGACAATGAAATACGCGGCGGCATACCGATTGGAATAATTTCATCAACGCGAACAAGAGTTATTTCAAAATCTTCTTCTCTTTTTAGTCGCGCGACTTCTTCAACAGCTCCGCGTCCGAAAGAAAAAGCGATAATATAACCGCGTTTGCATTGTTTGTTAAAGCGTGACATAGCCGATTTAAAATTATCAATTACATTTCGACCGATATTATCGCTTCGCTTTACCTGAATCGGGAAAGACGCTCGTCCTTCATGCAATAAACCGTCAATACCGCCGTCACCGACTTGTTTTGTATGGGATTCGCCGCCATACTGTTCAACAATAAAGCGTTCAAACTGAAAAGGCGGGGCGTTTCTGATTGTTTCATAATCATATTTCGGCGTTTCAACACTAAAAGTTGGACGAAACAAGTCATTTTCTAACCTCGCCCGCGTAACAGCGATAGCGTGGACAGACTGATCAATGCCGATAAAATGGCGTTTAAGATTGTGCGCCGCTACAAGAGTCGTTCCGCCGCCACAAAATGCGTCCAAAACAATGTCACCTTCGTTTGAACAGGCTTTTATTATCCGCTCTAATAAAGCAAGCGGCTTTTGTGTCGGATAGCCAATACGTTCAGGACTATTTGCGTTTAAAACATTTATCTCCCACCAATCTTCTGGTATTTTTCCAAGAGGATTTGGTTTGTATACTTTATTCGTTCCTTTATGTCGTCCCCACATTGCATCGTCTTTTCGACCGACACCTTCTGCTCTATAAGCTATTCTAACAGCGTCAGCATTAAAAGTATGTTCGTTACTTTTTCTGTAAAAGAAAATTGTATCATGTCTTCTACCAAAAGCAGAACGTGGGGCGCTTCCTCCTCTATAACACCAAGCTATCTCATTGACAAATAAAGGTTTACCCCCCCCCCGCACAGGTTGTAATTTGTCAAGAATATGCACGCGTATGTATGCGTTAGCGTGCCAGTCGCAATGTACAAAAAGAGAGCCTGTCGGTTTTAAGACGCGCCAGATTTCATCTATCCTTTCTTTCAACCAACCTATGTAATGTTCCATACCGCCAGCCCAACGGTCTGTAAAACTTCTGACTTCGCCACTATCTCCCCAAATTACTTCATAATTACGGTTACTAAAAAAGGGTGGGTCGATATAACATAAATCAACGCTTTCACTAGGAATTGATTTTAATACTTGTAGATTATCCCCTAATATCAATCTGTTTTGCATTCTTCATTACCTTTGTTGTTTTCAATAGCGGGTTTAGAAACGGAAGCGGGCTTGTCGTTATCCGCTTTTGGCTTTGGCTGAATAAGAGCCATAGCCACTTCTTCCATACTTGCGTTTATTGGTTCAATAAGTTTTGCCTGTCTTGCCATGTGTGAGTTCCTTATATGATAAATGCTTGTTATAACCGCCCGTAACGGCTGAACGGACACGTTCCAGAGGGGAAAGGGTACGCATATTATGACGACTTGCAAATTCGTTTACATAACGCTGTAAATGCTTTTCGCTCCACTTATGATAAATGCCATAATAACCACGTTTCAAAATAGCCCAGAAACTTTCTATGCCGTTTGTATATACTTTTTCACGAACATATTCACCTACGCCGTGATTAACCTTTTGATGATTAAATTCTTTCAGTCCTTTATATCCGCCGAACTGATCTGTATAAACGTTCGCGCCAATCTTTACGTTTGCGCGGATTGTCGCAGTTAAAATACGACTATTTGTATTTTCGACAGCGAAAGCCTTGACAGCTCCGTCACGTTCTTTTAAGCCGACAACGGGAGCTTTACCGACAGCGCCACGTCCAGAACGCAATTTTTTATCGCTATGTTTGTTCTTTTCGCTTCCGCCTATATACGTTTCATCAACTTCGACAGTTCCCGATAATTTGTCAGTATATTGCAACCATGATTCGCGAATACGGTGGGCTAAAAACCATGCTGTTTTTTGCGTACAATTCAGGTATTCAGCTAACTGAATTGAAGAAACGCCTTTTTTAGAATTAACAAGAATATAAATAGCAAGAAGCCATTTTTGCAAAGGAAGTTTACTATCTTCAAGCATAGTTCCTACACGAACAGAAAAATGTTTACGGCATTTCTTGCAACGATAAGGCATAGGCTTGCCGCATTTTGAAACATGAATGCTACCGCAATACGGGCAAACAACGCCGTTTTTCCAACGCAAATTTTCAAAAAACTTTGCCGCATCTTCTTCTGTCGGGTATTTTTGAAAAAAATCTATCAGACTAAACTTATCAGACATTGGCCTTTCCTTTCTTGCTTTTAGCAATATAGGCCGAATCTTATGGCTAGTCAAGTATTTTTATTATTTTCAATAATTGCTTGCGCTGTTCTGGCTAGCGTTGTATATAAGTCCCTTTTTTTTAATTGGTGGGCGCTGAGAGGTTCGAACTCCCGACCCTCTCGGTGTAAACGAGATGCTCTTCCAGCTGAGCTAAGCGCCCTTTCTTGCTTACGAAAAAGTTTATACACTCAATAAAATAATTAATCAAGCAAAAAATTCAAAAAAAAATTACTTTTTTTTATTTGTTATCATAAATCATATAGTTAACAAAATAATTAGGGAGTATGTTTTCACACACTCCCTACTATCAAATCACCAGTTTTCAATAACTGTCAACTAGTTTACAGAATCCTGCAAAGCTTTACCAGCTTTGAATTTAGCTTGCTTACGTGCTGGAATTTTGATAGCAGCACCGGTACGAGGATTACGACCTGTTGTAGCAGCACGTTTAGCAACTGCAAAAGTACCAAAACCAACCAAACGAACTTCATCACCTTTTTTCAAAGCTTTAGTGATAGACAATACCAAAGCGTCTAAAGCTTTAGCAGAATCAGATTTGGTCAAACCAGTTTCGCTAGCAATGCTAGAAATCAATTCATTTTTATTCACGATGAGGACTCCCTCTAATTATAAGTTATAAACCATATAAGCAAAGCAATATCTTGCTTACAAGAGGATTTGAACATTAAAAAAATAATGTGTCAAACAAAAACAATAAAGATTTCAACATCTTTTGCATTTTTTTGCTAAAAAACTCCTATTTTCTGAGCTTTTCCTGATTTTAAGCTATAAAAATTGATAATATCTGCCATATTTTCATTACACTTCCTATATATTTCCCGATTCTTCACTCTCAGTCATCACAAAAAAACGACTCTTATTTATACAAGAGTCGTTTTTATAATTTAATTATTTACATTTTATTTTTTAGCTTTTAGCGGAGAAACTTTTCCTTTCAAAGCAATCTTCAACACTTCCATTGCATCTGCTACCGGAATAATTTTCAGACCTGTTTTCACATTATCAGGAATTTCTGCTAAATCTTTTTCATTATCTTTCGGGATAATTACGGTTTTAATTCCGCCCCTCAACGCTGAAAGTAATTTTTCTTTCAACCCTCCGATTGGCAACACCCTACCCTGCAAAGTAATTTCTCCGGTCATTGCTACATCTTTACGCACAGGAATCTTCGTAAATACCGATACCAAAGTGGTATACATTGCAATACCGGCAGAGGGTCCGTCTTTAGGGGTTGCCCCTTCAGGAACATGAACATGAATATCCGTTTTTTCAAAAACTTCAGGTTCAATTCCCAAATCTTTAGAATGAGCTCTCACCACCGAATATGCTGTTTCAATAGATTCTTTCATTACTTCACCAAGCTTACCGGTTTGTTTAACTACACCTTTACCTGGCATATCAACAGCTTCAATAAACAGAATATCTCCACCCACCTCAGTCCAAGCCAATCCGGTAGTAACACCGACATGATCAACTTCTTCAGCTTCACCAAATCGATATTTAATAACACCAAGATACTTATCGATATTTTTTTCATCTATAACAATTTTTTTCTTTTTCTTTGCCAAAAGTATTTCTTTCACAGCTTTTCTGGCCAAAGTAGCCAATTCACGTTCCAAATTACGCACACCGGCTTCTCTGGTATAATATCGAATAATTGAACGTACGGCTTCATCTGTAATTTCCAATTCACTTGGTGTCATTGCATTTTCAACAAATATTTTTGGAATTAGATGTTTTTTGGCAATTTCTATTTTTTCATCTTCGGTATAACCGGAAAGACGAATAATTTCCATTCTATCCAACAAAGGTCTGGGCATATCTAAAGAATTTGCCGTTGTTACAAACATCACATCAGACAAGTCATAATCAACTTCCAAATAGTGATCATTAAAAGATGCGTTTTGCTCCGGATCCAAAACCTCCAACAAAGCTGATGCAGGATCCCCTCTGTGATCACTTCCCATCTTATCTATTTCATCTAACAAAAACAACGGATTAGATGTACCGGCTTTTTTCATTCCCTTAATTATTTTACCCGGCATTGATCCGATATATGTGCGTCTGTGACCTCTGATTTCGGCTTCATCACGCATACCACCCAACGACGCCCTCACAAAAGAACGACCTGTTGCTTTGGCGATAGATTTTCCTAAAGAAGTTTTACCCACACCCGGAGGGCCTACCAAACACAAAATAGGGCCTTTAACCTTATCTGCTCTGGCCTGCACTGCCAAATATTCTACAATCCTTTCCTTAACCTTATCCAAACCATAATGATCATCTTCCAATATATCCATAGCTTTCTTAATATCTTTATTAACTTTAGAACGTTTTTTCCATGGAATATCCAGTAACCAATCCAGATAATTTCTTACAACGGTAGCTTCTGCAGACATCACACTCATATTTTTAAGTTTTTTTACTTCTGCCAATGCCTTATCTTTTGCCTCTTTTGATAAATGAGTTTTTTGAATTTTCTTCATATATTCGGAAATTTCGGAATCCTCTTCTCCATCACCGAGTTCTTTCTGAATAGCCTTCATTTGTTCATTAAGATAATATTCTTTTTGGCTTTTTTCCATTTGCTTTTTAACTCGATTACGAATTCGATTTTCCACTTCAAGCATCGTAATCTCAGCATCCATAAATCCCAATATTTTTTCAAATCTCTCACTTAAGGTAGCACCTTCCAACAAAGCTTGCTTATCCGCAATTTTCAAAGACAAATGAGATGCTATGGTATCAGCCAGTTTTACCTTATCTTCAATTTGATTAACCGCAACCAAAACTTCGGGAGCTGTTTTTTTAGATAATTTTACATATTCTTCAAACTGAGCCAAAACAGCTCTTATAGTTGCTTCCAGTTCGTTTCCTTCTTCTTCGGCTTCAGGCATAATGGTAATATTAGCGGCCAAAAATTCATCATTATTATAAAGTTTATCAATCTTTACACGTTCCAACCCCTCAATAAGTACTTTTACGGTTCCATCAGGCAAACGTAATAATTGCAATACCGTTCCCAACGTTCCCACTTGATAAACATCTTTTTCTTCAGGATTCTCGATAGCAGCATCTTTTTGAGTCGTCAAAACAATATTTTGGTCATTATCAACCACCGCTTGTAAAGCTCTAATCGATTTTTCACGTCCCACAAATAGTGGCACAATCATCTTCGGATAAACCACAATATCCCTTAATGGCAACACCGGATATTTTTCTTTTTTGACCATATCGCACCTTTTTAATAAAAATATTCAATACGTAAACTATATAAGACATCAATATTGCTTCTGCAAGATTCTCACACACATTTTTGCCATAAACCTTCATCTGTGGCAAACACAATAAAATTAATCCACAAAAACTTTACGTTGATAAACTGCAATAAAGGATTTGCAGATAAAAAAATATGTATATAATATACACGAATAAAACTTGGAGTATGCAATGCCGATAAATAAAAATTCTTTAAGCAATCAAGATATTACCATCAATCTTTCCGTCACTTTAGGGTCTACTGATCTTAGAGTTCATCAATTACTCAAACTCGGCAGAGGAGCAGTGGTTGAACTTGATAAAGATATCAATGATCATGTAGATATTTATGCCAATGATATCCTTATCGGACATGGAGAGGTTGTTATTACGGAGAATGAAACCATCGGCATCAGCATTACCGACATGGTTTCAGGTAAATAAGAGATAGCAATGAACTTTTATAAAAAATTTATCAAAAAACCTATTAAAAAACTCGGAGAAACAACTTTTGTTTTGAATCTTATTTCCGCTGTTTTTTATTATTATACCAAATTTATCGGAAAAACCACACGTTGGCACACAGAGGGTATTGAAGAATTTCACAAACTTGCTCGCAAACACAACGGTGTAATTCTTGTAATATGGCACGGAAGAGCCGCCATGATTCCTTTTTTTAAGGAACACGATTTACCGTTAAATGCATTGGTATCTCTCCACCGAGACGGACAAATGATTGCCGGTCTTCTTAAAAGATACAATATCGGCATAATCGGAGCATCTAGCAACGAAAACGCCACCGGCGGTGCTATACAACTTATGCGTACTTTAAATAATCATACTTCTGTTTGCATAATACCTGATGGCCCCAGAGGTCCTCGTATGCACATGAACAAATCCCCTATATACTACGCATGGAAAACCGGAAAACCCATCATTGGAGCCGCATATAGCATTAAAAAATCCAAAATCATCACCAAAGCATGGGATCAAATGATGATACCCCTTCCGTTTTCTAAAGGGATATTCAAAACCACTGCTCCCTTCTATGTTCCGACTGATACACCTGAAGAAGATCTTGAAAAATATCGTATAGAAATGGAAAAAAAACTAAATGAATTAAATATAGAGTGTGATAAATTCATTGGAATATCACCAACCTTACCGGATAATGGTAACATTCGCCGAAAGAAATACCAAATTAAAGAGAAAGATTAAGTACATGTTCATAAAAATATACAACACACTTATTGCTATTCTGTACCCTTTGGTTATAAAAAGATATATAAAAAAGCGTTTAGCCAAAGGCAAAGAAGATCAAAAACGTTTTAATGAGCGTATCGGTCGTCCCAACTTACCTCGTCCCGAAGGAAAACTTGTTTGGCTACACGGAGCTTCGGTAGGAGAATCTATCTCTATGTTGCCTCTTATTCAAAAAATTCTTGATACTTATAAAGATGCTCATGTCATGGTAACAACCGGAACTGTAACATCTGCCGATGTTATGAGCAAACGTTTGCCAGAAAGAGCTTTTCATCAATATATTCCTATTGATAATCCGTTTTTTACCACCAGATTCATCAAATATTGGCAACCCGATGTTGCTCTTTGGTTTGAATCTGAACTTTGGCCGGCTATGCTTTCTTGTATTAAGCGTAAAAATATTCCTCTCATTCTCATAAATGGCAGAATATCCAACAAATCATTCAAGCGCTGGCAACAGTTTGACTTCATTTGTAAAGAGCTTTTATCTTGTTTTTCTCTTTGTTTGGGTCAATCAGAAGAAGATGCATATCGCTTACAAGTTCTTGGAGCCCGCAATTCATTGTGTTTGGGCAACATCAAATACGCAGGCCTACCGCTTCCCATAGATGATAACAAAAAAGAAGAAATCATCAAACAAATCGGAAATCGTACTTTTTGGCTTGCAAGTTCCACTCATCATGATGAAGAACTAAGAATCGCCAAAGTGCACAAACGCCTAAAACAAAAATTCCCCGATTTATTGACACTTATAGCACCTCGGCACCCACAAAGAGGAAATGAAATCAAATCAGATATCGAAAAATTAGAACTAAACGTTTCATTACGTTCCAACGATGAAAAAATCAGTTCAACCACAGATATTTACATTGCAGATACAATTGGTGAAATGGGAATATGGTATGATATCGCTCAAATCGTATTTATCGGAGGTTCTTTGATACCGCATGGCGGACAAAACTTTATCGAACCATCACGAGTCAGAGATGCTGTAATTGTAGGTCCGCATATGCATAATTTTACAGATGCTATGAACAGAGCCAAAAAAGCAGATGCCATTATTCAAGTAACAGATACCGAAGAACTTGGAGAAATAATCACTCAACTATTAGAAAACAAAGAACTGTTAGATGCCAAAAGATCATTAGCCTACAATTGGGCCACCAATGAAGCTAAAGTTCTTGATGGTATCATGGATAAAGTTAAAGGATTTATTTAATTGAAAACGCCAACACACTGGAAAAACGTAAATTTACTATCATTATTGTTATATCCGTTTGGTTGCTTATACGGATTAGCAACATCATTACGCATCTTATTAAACACCCCCAAAAAAGTAGATGCAAAAGTAATTTGTGTTGGCAATCTCACTGCCGGTGGAACCGGAAAAACTCCTATATCCGTATCTTTAGCTAAAATGCTCCAACAAAACGGACAAAAACCAATTTTTGTTAGTCGAGGATATGGCGGTCGCCTAAAAGATATCATGGTTAATCCTCAACAACATACAGCTGTTGATGTTGGTGATGAACCCCTACTTCTTGCCAGACAAGCACCGGTAGTTATTAATCCTAACAGATATCTGGGAGCTTTATTAGCTCAACAAGAAGGTGCCAACTACATTATTCTTGATGATGGATTTCAAAACCCGTCATTATACAAAAACAAATCTATAATCGTAATTGATGGTAATGTTGGACTTGGAAATGAATTTTGTATTCCTGCCGGTCCGTTACGAGAATTTATATCATCAGGACTAAAAAGAGCACATGCCGTAGCCATTATCGGAGAAGATAAATATAACATTTCCCAAAAAATAAAAAACATTCCTATATTTAAAGGACAAATCAAAGCTATTTCTCCCTCACCATTAACCTATGATGTCGTAGCGTTTGCCGGCATTGGCAGACCTGAAAAATTTTATAATTCATTGGCTCAATATGGGTTTAATATTGTTGTCAGCAAAGATTTTCCTGATCACCACTATTATACCGAACAAGAATTAGAAGAACTCATTACTATTGGAAAAAAACACAAAGCACCGGTTTACACCACAGCCAAAGACTTTGTAAAAATCCCCCCTCACCTACAAAGCAAATTCAAAGTTTTAGAAATAGAAATTGAATGGGAAAACCCCTCTGAATTACTAAATTTCCTTATAAACAGCTAACCGATAATTTGCCAATATCGCAAATATAACATCTTTTGTTAATTATAATATGCACCCACTAGTAAGACAACACTTAGTATAACACCCACACGCTTCATGCCAGTCTTTTAGATAAGCAACTTCACCCATTGAATCTTTACACTTATCTTCAGTCCAACAATTACATCCTATACAATCACTGCTAGCTAGATAATAACCACTAACACAAGATGTATATTTATATTGTTTTTTTCCTCCACAGGTTTTTGATGAGCAAGTTCCTCTGTAAGATTCACAAGATGACAATGTATAATCTCCCCAACTGCAAGCCGTACAAGTATTTCCGCTCTTAGTATAACCTGATTTACAACTATTCAGTTTATATTTGGTAGTTCCTCCACAAGAGTAATTAGAACAGTTACCACTGGTTGGACATGAGGCTAAAGGATAGCTTGAGAAATCACAGGCTACACAAGTTGTATTGTCAGAACTTATTTCATAACTGTTTTGACAACTGTCTAATTTGTATTGAGTCGTACCACCACATTCAAATATAGTACAATTTCCATTTGTAGGGCATTCGGTTAAAGGATATTCGCTAAAGTCACAGCTTTCACCAACTTCCGGACAATAATAAGCAGTTGTATCGAAAGGACAGCTAATTGCTTTTTTACCCACACAATCAGTTGCGGATTTAGTATACCCCATATTTGCACAAGATGGACGAATCATACAACTGTCTTGAGCCAAAGATGATGAAGAAAGTAATATCATTATTGATGTTATGGTATATTTATTCATATTTCTGGCTCCATTATTTTTTCTTTGTCATACTCCGGCTTGACCGGAGTATCTCGTTCAAGTTTACAGAGATGCTGTTTAAGATGTTTCACAAGTATAGAATTTGGATAAAATATAAGGATTACCTGTGCAACAGATACACCTTAAACAGCATATACATTTTTATGGGAAATAATGATGAGAAAATACATACCGCAAAGCATGTTAAGGAAAGTGAAAACTTTACCATTTCAAGCATTATCATACCCTTTTATTTTATCCGAGTATGATAATATCATGATTTTTATCAAGTGTCAACCAATAATTACGAGGAATGGACGAATTAGAGTGTTAGTGATGATTTGAAAATTCGTCCACTAGCTTCAATAATTGTTTGACACTTTAGATTTTAACTGATATACTAATTCTTGTGTATGGTTACAGGAGGTTTACCATGTCCGGAGTTAGGTGCATAGCGGTTATTTTCTGTTTATTGTTATTGTCTGTTAATGATACGACAGCCAAAGTTTATTGGTTGCCGGATTTTTTAG